>JAQGIN010000014.1 GCA_028291125.1 Caulobacter sp. | reverse complement strand
CGCCGAGGCCGTCGCCGCGCCCGTCCCGACGGCCGCCAAGGCGCCGGCTCCGGCCGCCGCCGCCGCGCCGGCTGGCAAGCCCGCCCAGATCGACGTCCCTGGGCCCGGCCAATCCGTGATCCGCGTCGATCCCGAACGCATCGACCGCCTGATCGACCTGGTCGGCGAACTGGTGATCAACCAGGCCATGCTGGCCCAGCGCGTCGCCGAATACGGCATCGCCCCGTCCTCCAACCTGGCCATGGGCCTCGACGAGCTGGAACAGCTCACCCGCGAGATCCAGGACAGCGTCATGGCCATCCGCGCCCAGCCGGTGAAGTCGGTGTTCCAGCGCATGCCGCGCCTGGTCCGCGAAGTCGCCAACATGACCGGCAAGCAGGCCCGCCTGGTGATGGACGGCGAGAACACCGAGGTCGACAAGACCGTCATCGAACGGTTGGCCGACCCGATCACCCACATGTTGCGCAACGCCATCGACCACGGGCTGGAAAGCCCCGAGGAGCGCAAGGCGGCCGGCAAGAATCCCGAGGGCGTCGTCCGCCTGGCGGCCCTGCACCGCAGCGGTCGGATCGTCATCGAGGTGCAGGACGACGGCAAGGGCATCAACCGCGAGCGGGTGTTCTCGATCGCGGTCAAGAAGGGCCTGATCTCGCCCGACCTGCAGCTGACCGACGAGGAGATCGACAACCTGATCTTCCTGCCGGGCTTCTCCACCGCCGAGAAGATCTCGGACGTGTCGGGCCGCGGCGTCGGCATGGACGTGGTGCGCCGGAGCGTCCAGGCCCTGGGCGGCCGGATCTCGATCACCTCGCGTCCGGGTCAAGGCTCGACCTTCACTCTTAGCCTGCCGCTGACCCTGGCCGTGCTCGACGGCATGGTCGTCGACGTGGCCGGTGAAACCCTGGTGGTGCCGCTGGCGGCGATCGTCGAGAGCCTGCGGCCCAAGCCCGAGGAAATTCGTCCGCTGGGCCCGACCGGCGCCGTGCTGGCGGTCCGCGACAGCTTCGTGCCGCTGATCGACGTCGGCGTCACCCTGGGCTATCGCGACGTGTCGCCGCCGCCGACCGACGGGGTCGTGCTGCTGGTCGAGGGCGAGGACGGCTCTCGCGCCGCCCTGGTCGCCGACGCCATCCACGGCCAACGCCAGGTGGTCATCAAGTCGCTCGAACAGAACTATCAGCAGGTCGAGGGCGTGGCCGCCGCGACGATCCTGGGCGACGGCCGCGTGGCCCTCATCCTCGACGTCGACGCGGTCATCAACCTGCGCCGCCGCGAGCCGCCTCGTCCCGTTGAACCCAACCTCATCGCAGCGGAATAGCCATCATGTCCGACGATCAAGTGACAGGAACCGGCGATCGCCGCGAACTGATCTCCTTCCGGGTGGGTCAGCAAGAATATTGCGTGGACATCATGGCCGTCCGCGAGATCCGCGGCTGGAGCCCCGCGACCTCGTTGCCGCAATCGCCCAGCTATATGCGCGGCGTCATCAATCTGCGCGGCGCCGTGCTGCCGATCATGGACCTGGCGGCCCGCATCGGCATGCCGCTGGCCGAGCCGACCGTGCGTCACGTGATCATCGTGGTGAAGGCCGGCGACCGGATGATGGGCCTGCTGGTCGACGCGGTGTCCGACATCCTGTCGATCACCGAGGACCTGGTGCAGGCCACGCCCGACGTCGCCTGCGACAAGGTGCGTAGCTTCGTTCGCGGCATCATCTCCCTAGAAGGTAGGATGATTAGCGAGATCGCCCTGGAACGTCTGTTGCCGGAACGCGAGGCGCTCGCCGCATGACCGGTCCAGCCACCTCGCTTTCCGATCGCAAGGAAGCCCTGGTCGATGGCGAATTCGCCTTCACCACCCAGGACTTCAAGCGGATCGCGGCCCTGCTCTACGATCAGGCGGGCATCAGCCTGCCGGAGACCAAGGCGACCTTGGTCTATTCGCGCTTGGCCAAGCGCCTGCGCGCCCTGGGCATGCGCAGCTTCCAGGAATATTGCGTCTTCGTCGCCAAGGAGAGCAGCGTCGACGAGCAACAGCAGATGCTGCGGGCCCTGACCACCAACGTCACCCGCTTCTTCCGCGAGCCGCACCACTTCGACGATCTGCGCGCCAACATCCTCGAGCCGATGGCCGACCACGTCCGGTCGGGCGGCCGCCTGCGCCTGTGGTCGGCGGCCTGCTCGTCGGGCCAGGAACCCTATTCCATGGCCTTCACCGTGCTGTCGGTGTGGCCCAACGCCGCCGATCTCGACATCCGCATCCTCGGCACCGACATCGACACCAATGTGTTGGCGACCGGCCGGACGGCGAGCTATGACGAGGGCCTGCTGGAAGGCATTCCGGCCAGCACGCGCGGTCAGTCTTTCGAGCGTGATCCGGACAACCGCGGCGCCTGGCGGGTCTGCGAGGCGGCGCGCAGCCTGGTGGCGTTCCGCGAACTGAACCTCAACGGCCCGTCCTGGCCGATGAAGGGGCCGTTCGACGCCATCTTCTGCCGCAACGTGGTGATCTATTTCGACGAGCCGACGCAGGAACGGGTCTGGACCCGCTTCGCGCCGCTGTTGACCCGGGAAGGCCGACTGTATGTCGGCCATTCCGAACGGGTGGGGGCGACCGTCACCGCCTTCGAAAGCTGCGGCCTGACCGCGTATCGTAGAGTTGGAGGTCGCGCGTGAGTCCGATCCGCGTCCTTGTCGTCGATGACTCCGCCACCATGCGCGGACTGATCACGGCCGCGCTGAAGCGCGACCCGGGGATCGAAGTCGTCGGCGCCGCCGGGGACCCGTTCGAGGCCCGGGGGATGATCAAGGCCCTCAATCCCGATGTCGTCACCCTCGACATCGAGATGCCCAACATGAACGGCCTGGAGTTCCTCGAAAAGATCATGCGCCTGCGGCCGATGCCGGTGGTGATGGTTTCGACCCTGACCCAGGCCGGCGCCGAGGTGACCCTGCGGGCTCTCGAGCTGGGCGCCGTCGACTGCGTGGCCAAGCCGACCATGGCCACCGGCACGCAGGACGCCATGGCCGAGATCGCCGTCAAGGTGCGGGCCGCGGCCCGGGCCACCATCCGCACCAAGGCCGACTCCGCGCCGGTGGTTCGCCGCAAGGACTATCTGCCGTCCGGCGACGTGGTGGCGATCGGCTCGTCGACCGGCGGGGTGGAAGCCCTGCTGTCGATCCTGTCGATGTTCCCCGAGACCTGCCCGCCGACGGTGATCACCCAGCACATGCCGGCCACCTTCACCGCCAGCTTCGCCGCGCGCCTCGATCGGGCCAGCGGCGGCAAGGTGCAGGAAGCCACCGACGGCGCCCTGCTCGAGCCAGGCAAGGTCTATGTCGCCCCCGGCGGCGGCGCGCATCTGGAGGTCGTCCGTTCGGCCGGCCTGCGCTGCCGGCTGGTGCAGGGCGACCCGGTCAGCGGCCACCGCCCTTCGGTGGACGTGCTGTTCAACTCGGTGGCCGCCGCCGTCGGCGACAAGGCCGTCGGGGTGATCCTCACCGGCATGGGCCGGGACGGGGCGCAGGGCTTGCTGGCGATGCGCCAGGCCGGCGCCCATACCCTCGGCCAGGACGAGCAGAGCTGCGTCGTCTACGGCATGCCGCGCTCGGCTTTCGAACTTGGCGCCGTGGAGAAGCAGGTCTCCCTGTCCTCCATGGGCCAATCCATTCTTGATTTGGCCTCCGCGAGGCGATGACCCGATGCCCCTAGCCAACTCCATTTCCGTTCTGGTCGTCGACGATCAGCTCACCATGCGCGCGCTGATCCGCAACGCCTTGCAGCAGATCGGTTTCAAGGACATCCGCGAAGCGCCGGATGGCGAAGAAGCGCTGAAGCTGATGCTGGCCAAGCCGGCCAATCTGGTCGTCTCGGACTTCAACATGCCGCGCATGGACGGCCTGGCGCTGCTGCGCGCCGTGCGCGCCCACCCGCCGATCCGTCAGACCGCCTTCATCATGCTGACCGGCCGCGCCGACCGCGAGCTGGTGCAGCGCGCCGTGCAGTTCGGCGTCAACAACTATTGCGTGAAGCCCTTCACCGTTCAGGGTCTGCGCGACAAGATCGAACAGGTCTTCGGTCAACTCACATGAATTCAGCGCGCGATCCTGATCCCAACGATGCAGGCCCCGCGGTGAAAATCCATGTCACGCAGGGGGAGAGCCATGTCTCGTCCAACCCCAATGTCGTGATGACCACGGTGCTGGGGTCGTGTATCGCCGCTTGCCTGCGCGATACGCACCTGGGCATCGGCGGCATGAACCACTTCCTGCTGCCGGACGCCGGCGACGGCCGCAAGGACAGCGACGCCGTGCGCTATGGCGCCTACGCCATGGAATTGCTGATCAACGGCCTGCTGAAACAGGGCGCCCGTCGCGAGCGCCTCGAAGCCAAGCTGTTCGGCGGCGCCAAGCTGTTCGAAGGCCTGACCGACGTCGGGGCCAGCAACGCCGCCTTCGCCGAGCGCTTCCTGCGCGACGAAGGCATTCCCGTGGTCTCGTCCAGCATGGGCGGGCTGTCGGCCCGTCGCGTCGAGTTCTGGCCGGCCAGCGGCCGCGTCCGTCAGCGGCTGGTGGCCGTCGACAACACCCCGGCCGAGGTGCGTCGTCCCGCCCCCGTGCCCGCCCCGGCCATCGCCGGCGGCGATCTGGAGCTGTTCTGACCTCATGGCCGTGTCGTCGCCCGTTTTGTCCGAGAGTCCGGCCTCCGACCATCAGCTGCCGATCGGCGAGCTGTCGCGCCGGCTGGCGGCCGAACTCGCGGCGGCGGCGATCATCTGCCAGGACTGCGAGCACATCGCCGGCGACCTGGCCCAGGGCGGCGCGCCGCTGGAGAATTTGTCGCGGCTCCAGGCCCTGGACGAACTGAGCCAGCGGCTGCACGGTCTGTCCGACGTTCTGCAGCGCATCAGCCAGCACGCGTCGGGTGAATGGAACATGGCGATCGAGCCGCTACTCGCCGGCCTGGGACTGGGTGACCTGATGATCCGCCTGCGCGCCGATGGCTCCGCCGGCGTGAGGGCCGAGGCGGGCGAACTCGACTTCTTCTAGAGGATGGCCGCGCCCGACGCCCTCCAGCCGTCAACCCGCATCAATCTCGAGAGCGCGACCGTCCTCGTGCTCGATGACAACGGCCCATCCCTCGAAATCCTCGCCCAGGTCGTCTCGGGCTTCGGCGTCAACGCCCTGCTGCGGGCGGAAAGCGTCGCCGAGGCGCAAAAGCACGTCCTGGCCAAGACGCTGGATCTGATCATCAGCGACGTCCAGATGCCGGAAGTCGACGGCTGCGAATTCATCCAGTGGCTGCGGCGCGAGGGCGGCGAAGCCAATCGCTACGTGCCGGTCATCCTGGTCACCGGCCACACCCGCGCCTCGCAGATCCTGAAGATCCGCGACGCCGGCGCCAATTTCACCGTCGCCAAGCCGATCACCCCCAAGGTGCTGCTGGAGCGGGTCTATTGGGTGGCCCGCGAGGATCGGATGTTCATCGAATGCGACAGCTATGTCGGCCCCGACCGGCGCTTCAAGCACATGGGGCCGCCGCCCGGCGCCGACGGCCGCCGCCGCGACGACCTGCCGGCCGAGGTGGGCGTCGCCGTCGAGGCCAACATGTCGCAAGATGAAATCAATTCCCTGATGAAACCCGCGAAGGTGTCGGTATGAGCGTTGTCAGGAAATTCCGACCGCCCAATCGCCTGAAGGCCATGATCAAGGTTCGCGGCGGTCTGCTGGCCAAGGACGCGGTCGCCGCCGCCGAGACCGGCGTCGAGACCCTGCGCGATCCGTGCCTGGCCGCGCTCGACGAGGCCCTGGTCGAGATCGAGCGGCGCTTTCTGCCCGAGGTCGCCGGCCGCGAGGCCGAGACCTTCGAGGCGCTCTACGACCTCGTCTCCAAGATCCTCGATGTGGCGGGCTTCGCGGCCGACGCCAGCGTCGATCAGGCGGCGATCTCGCTCTGCGCCCTGGTCGACAACTGCGCCGAGGCCGAGGCCTGGCGATGGGAGGCGGTCGACGTCCATATCAACGCCCTGCGCCTACTGCGAAATCACGGCGCGACCCTGCCCGAGGACCACCGCCAGGCGATGATCGACGGCCTGCATACGATTAGCGGATTGAAGGCGGAAATCGGCTAGTCGGTTTCTGGCGTCGGGGCAATGTGACGCAAAGAGCACGCCCTTTTTTTCAAGCTTTCGCCCAAACCTTAGACACCTTGTGGCGCATCGCGCTCTTTGTTACGGGTGCCATTGCTACCGGTGTCAAAATCAAAAAAGTAAACTGACACCGGTGTCAAAACCTAGAATCGTCCGAGCCGTGCGGGAGGACGCGCTCCTCGGGCGAGAGGCCGCTGCGTAGCAGTGTTCAATAGCGGAATGGGAGGAAGCATGTCTCAAGTCTCTAAGGGGCGCGGTCAGCGCCTACTGAAGTTCGGCGTCTCCATGAGCGCCTTGGCGCTGGCCTTGGCGACCACGGGCGCCGCCCAGGCGCGGCAAGCCGCCGCGGCCCCGGCCAACGCGGAGCAAGCCGCTCCGGCCGGCGACGACACCGCCGTCGAAGCGGTGGTGGTCACCGGCTTCCGCAACAGCCTGGCCAAGGCGCTGAACGCCAAGCGCAATGAATCGGCCGCCGTCGACTCGATCCTGGCCGAGGACATCGGCAAGTTCCCCGACCTCAACCTGTCGGAATCCATCCAGCGCATCCCGGGCGTGGCCCTGGCCCGCGACGGCGGCGAAGGCCGTCAGATCTCGGTGCGCGGCCTTGGCCCGCAGTTCACCCGCGTGCGCATCAACGGCATGGAGGCCCTGACCACGGCCGGCGGCGCCGACAGCTCGGGCGGCGCCAACCGCGGCCGCTCGTTCGACTTCAACGTCTTCGCTTCGGACCTCTTCAGCGCCATCACCGTGCGCAAGACCGCTGAAGCCTCGACGGAAGAAGGCTCGCTCGGCGCCACGGTCGACCTGCGCACCGCGCGACCCTTCGACCGCAAGGGCTTCAACATGGCCGCCTCGGGCCAGGTCGGCTACAACGACCTGGCGAAAAAGGCCTCGCCGCGCGGCGCCTTCATGGTCTCCAACACCTGGAAGGACGACACCTTCGGCGCGCTGTTCTCGGTCGCCTACAGCAAGCGCAAGATCGTCGAAGAGGGCGCGAGCACCGTCCGCTGGGCGACCGGCGGCGCCTTCGCCCCCGGCATCGACGCCCTGCCGCAGATCACCGGTCCCAACGCCGGCCTGCCGGGCCTGGTCAATCCCGCCGCCGCGGCCGACAACGCCGCCTTCCACCCGCGCTTCCCGCGTCTCGACAAGTACAACAGCGATCAGAAGCGCCTGGGCGCCACCCTGTCGCTGCAGTATCAGCCGACCGACAAGACCCTGGTCACCTTCGACGCCCTCTATGCCGACTTCAAGGGCACCCGCGAGGAGCAGTATCTCGAGGCCCCGTCCTTCAGCACCGGCGGCGCCTGCACCGTCGCCAACGTCAACACCTCCTGCGGCATCGCCGACACCAACGTCGTCTCCTCGACGATCAAGGACGGCGTCATGACCAAGGGCACGTTCAACGACGTCGACCTGGCCGTCGAGGACCGCTTCGACAAGCTCGACACCAAGTTCACCCAGTACACCCTGACGGGCTCGCACGAGGTCTCCGACAAGTTCACGGTCAATGGCCAGGTTGGCCATTCCAAGTCGGACTTCAGCAACCCGATCCAGACGACGCTGCGGTACGACTATTTCAATGTCGACGGCTATTCGTACGACTTCACCGACAGCCGCAAGCCGGTCTTCGGCTACGGCAACGCCCAGCTGACCGACCCGACCAAGTGGACGCTGACCCAGATCCGCGAGCGGCCGCAGACGGCGGTCAACACCTACGACATGGCCCATGTCGACGGCCTCTACAGCTTCAGCGACGCCTTCAAGGTCAGCGCCGGCCTGGACTTCAAGAAGTACGAATTCACCACCACCGAGCTGCGTCGCTCGAACGGCACCACCACCAACCTGGAAACCTCGGTGCCCGCCGCCGTGGCGGCGATTCCGATCGCCAGCTACAGCCAGATCGTCAGCTTCAACGGCGTGCCGACGGTCCTGCCGAACCTCGGCGCGGCCGCCAGTCTGCTCAGCCTCTATGACCAGTCCGCCTATGGCGGCGCCTTCAAGCTCGGCCCCGAGCCGGCGCTGGGCAACAACCGTCGGGTCGGCGAAAAGGACACCGGCGGCTTCGTCCAGGCCGACTTCAACAGCATGATCGGCGACATGCCGGTGCGCGGTAATTTCGGCATCCGCTACGTGAAGACCGAGCAAAACTCCTCGGGCTACACCTATGTCAGCGGCGCGCCGGTGGCGGTCGACGCCCAGCGCAGCTACAGCGACACCCTGCCGTCCGCCAACATCGTGTTCGAGCCGCGGGAAAACTTCCTGATCCGCTTCGGCGCGGCCAAGGTGATGTCGCGGCCCGACCTGGGCAGCCTGACCCCGGGGGCGTCGGTCAGCGTCTCGGGCACCGGCCGCAGCGTCACCGCCGGCAACCCGAACCTGAACCCTTACCGGGCCAAGGCCTATGACCTGTCGTTCGAATGGTACTTCTCGCCGCAGTCGTTGCTGTCGGTGGCGCTGTTCAAGAAGGACATCGGCAGCCTGGTGCAGACGGTCACCACCCAGACCGCCTTCACCGGCAATCCGTTCGGCATCCCCGACAGCGTCGCCACCGCCGCCTGCGGCACCGCGGTCGGCTGCAGCCCCTCGGCCCAATGGGCCTTCTCGACGCCCGTCAACACCCCCGGCGGCGTGGTGAAGGGCTTCGAAATCAACTACCAGCAGCCGTTCAAATTCCTGCCGAGCTTCCTGAGCAACACCGGGATGCTGGTGAACTACACCTTCGTCGAATCCTCGGTGAACTATGTGAACGCCTCCGGGGCGACGGTGGCCACCGCGGACCTCACCGGTCTGTCGCGCAACGGCTACAACGCCACTCTGTATTATGAAGACTCCAAGATCAGCGCCCGGGTCTCGGCTTCCTACCGCGACAAGTACCTGGGTCGGGTGCTCGGTCAGGAGAACACGGCCGCGACGCCGGTCGCCTATGACGGCACCAACGAGACCCTCAATATCGATGCATCGGTCCAGTACACGATCAACGACCACATGAAGCTGACCTTGGAAGGCGTGAACCTGACCGATCAATATCAGGACCAGTTCAACGGCGTCCAAGATCTGATGAACGTCTATCACCACACCGGCCGCGAAGTGCTGGTGGGCGTGCGCTACAAGTTCTAGGTCGCTTCAGTTCGCGACATCGAGGGGGCGCCGGCCATGCCGGCGCCCCTTTTCTTTTGTCGACAGGGCGCGCCGCTTCGCGCGAACGATTGCCTCGCGGCGCCAATTCGGCGATGGGTCGGGCCCTGATCAGGAGTGACGATGACTCAACCGATCCCCATCCTCGTGGCCGGCGGCGCCGGCTATATCGGCGCCCAGACCTGCAAGGCCCTGGCCCAGGCCGGTTATCTGCCGATCACCCTCGACAACCTGGTCATGGGTCACGCCGAGGCGGTGAAATGGGGGCCGTTCCATCGCGGCGACATCCGCGACCGCGATCTGGTCCTGGGCCTGGTCCGCCAATACGGGATCAAGGGCGCGATCCATTTCGCCGCCCACAGCCTGGTCGGCGAAAGCGTGCGCGATCCGGCCAAGTACTATGACAACAACGTCGCCGCCGGCGTCGCCTTCGCCTCGGCCCTGATCGAAGCGGGGGTGACGGCCCTGGTGTTCTCCTCCACCGCCGCCGTCTACGGCGTTCCCGAGATCTCGCCGATCCCGGAAACCCATCCCACCGCGCCGATCAATCCCTACGGCGCCTCGAAACTGGCCTTCGAGGGGGCGCTGCGCTGGCTGGGCGAGGCCCACGGCCTGCGCTGGACGGTGCTACGCTATTTCAACGCCGCCGGGGCCGATCCCGACGGCGAGGTCGGCGAACTGCACGAGCCCGAGACCCATCTGATCCCGCTGCTCTGCCGGGCGGTGCTGGGCGAAGGGCCGCCGCTGACGGTGTTCGGCCGCGACTACGACACCCCGGACGGCACGCCGATCCGCGACTATGTGCACGTGGTCGACCTGGCCGACGCCCACGTCCGCGCCATCGGCCGGCTGCTAGAGGGTGGCGGAAACCTGACGCTCAATGTCGGGGCGGGCGAGGGGGCGACGGTGCTGCGGATCCTCGCCGCCGCCGAGGCGGCGATCGGCCGCCCGGTGCCGCACGGCTTCGGGCCGCGGCGGGCCGGCGACCCCGTGTCGCTGGTCGCCGACACCCGCAGGATCCAGGCGGAACTGGGCTGGCGACCGACGCGGTCGGACCTGGAGACGATGATCAAGGACGCCTATCGCTGGGCCGAAAAGGCCTCGGGCGAGCGGCCGACCGGGGCTTAGTCGCCGAGCGGCACGACGCGGGCGCGCGAAAAGTTGCGGCCCATCTTATTGGCTTCGGCGGTGGCCGCTTCCAAGGTGCCATTGAACAATTGAGTGAACCGTGGTCGCAGATCGCTGTTGCGGGCGAAAATCTCGATGCGGTAGTTCTTGCTCACGGCGGACGTCCATTCGGCTAAGCGTGGACTCTACCATATTTTCTCGCGAAAAGGTGGTCGAAACGACCCCATTGTCACGAAAATGACCAAGAAAACGGTCGCCGCCCGAGCCTTAGCGCCAAAAAGTGATCATCACACTGGTCGGTTCGCCGGCCGTCACCGGTTCGGGCGCGGTCAGGTCGCGGCGATCCCCGGCCGTCAGCGCGCCGTCCGCGCCGTCCAGCGCCCCAGCCAGGACCTGCAGCGAGCCGACCGGCAAGTCGGCCGTGGCCCCGGTCTCGAAGCGCCACAGCTCGACGCGGGCGGCCTCGGTCTCGGCGACGGTGCGTCGCTCGATCCCTCCGGCCTGGCTGGCGACGTGGCGCGTGGCTAGACCGCGGCCGGCGGCCTTGAGGCCGTCGACCAGGGCCTTGACCGCCTGGGAGTCGCCCCGGCGGCAGATCAGCACCGCGTCGGCCTCGGCGACGATCATCAGGTCGTCGACCCCGATCGCCCCGACGAACGGGCCGTTGGAGCGGATCAGCACGCCGCGCGAATCCACCAGGGCCACGTCGCCATGGGCGCTGTTGCCCAGCGCGTCGCGCGGCGCGGCCTCCCAGATGGCGTCCCAGGCCCCGAGATCGGACCAGCGGAAGGCGGCGGGCGCCACGGCGGCGCGGTCGGTGCGCTCCATCACCGCGTAGTCGATCGAGATCTTGGCGGCGCGGCCGAAGGCGACCCGGTCGAGCCGCAGGGTCGTCCCGTCACGGACCCCGGCGGCCACCGCCGCCGCCGCACCCTCGGCGACCGACGGCTCGAACCGGACCAGCTCGTCCATCAGCACCTTGGCCTGGAAGGCGAAGTTGCCGCTGTTCCACAGATAGCCGTCGGCGACATAGGCCTGGGCGGTGGCGAGGTCGGGCTTTTCGACGAAGGCGGCGACGACGAAGACGCCGTCGCTGATCGGCGCGCCCGGGCGGATATAGCCAAAGCCGGTGGCCGGCGCGGTCGGCTTGACGCCGAAGGTGACGATCAGGCCTTGCTCGGCCGCGGCCGCCGCGACCAGGGCCGACGACCGGAACAGTTCGGGATCGGCGATATGGTGGTCGGAGGCCAGCATCAGCACGACGCCGTCGGGGTCGCGGCCGCGCACATAGGCGGCGGCGGCGGCGACGGCCGGGGCGGAATCGCGAGCCTCGGGCTCGATCAGGATGGTCGGGGCGCAGCCGATCTCCTCGGCCTGGCTGAGCACGAACGGGGCCATGGCCTCGCCGGTCACCACCACCAGCTCGCGCGCGCCGGCCAGGTCCTTCACCCGCAGCAGGGTCTCCTGGAAACTCGAATAGGCGCCGAGCAGTTTCAGGAACTGCTTGGGGCGGTCGGGCCGCGAGGCCGGCCAGAGCCGGACCCCGGCGCCGCCGCACAGAATGACAGGATAGATGGCGGTCACGGCGTCCCCCGGGATTGACGCGCGGACGGCGGGTCGCGCCTAGCCCTAGCAAAGTTTCGTCAAGGGTTGCACCCATGCCGATCGCCGGTCGACGCCTTGGAGCCCAGGCGACGCGCCCTGCCTCGGGAACGCCGGGGCGCGCCGAACATTTCGTCAGGGTCGCGAGGCGCGCGCCAGGCTCGGCCAAAGCGCCGCCAAGCTGGTAGAGTGTCTGTCTTCGTCCATCATCAAGGATCCGCCATGACCGACGCCACCGCGCCCAAGACCGCCAAAGCCCGCGCCGCCGCCGCCAAGGCCAAGGCTTCGTTGGATCAGGTCGTCGACAAGGCGGCCGAGGCCGTCGGCGAGGCCCGTCACTGGGCCGAAGACCGCGCCGCCGTCGGCAAGGTCTGGGCCGCCGAGCGGGGCGACGCCGTGCGCGGCCTGGTCCGCGAACGCCCGGTGACCACGATCGGCGTTTCGGCCGCCGCCGCCTTCCTCGGCGGACTGCTGGTCGGCTTCCTGGTCGCCCGGGCTCTCGACGACTAGGGCGCCGCGTAGCGCTCGGCCCGCGCCGCCTGGATCGCCCGCCGCAGAGCGGCGGCGAACTGCCGCCGCTCGGGCGGCCCCAGCGCCTCGGCCACCGGCGTCGCCGCGCGCGACAGCCGCAGCCACACATGGGCGTCGTCGTCGTCCGGGGTTTCGAGCTCGACGCGGGTGAAGGCGGTGGGCGAGCGCCAGACCACCTGATCGCGAGCCCCGCGCCGGCGCAGCACCACCACCTGATCGGCCGAGACCCGCACCACCTCGGCCGAGCGGGCCTTGCGGGCCTGGGCGGCGAAGGCGACCGCCAAGCCGGCGAAGGTCAGGCCCAGGAAGATCGGCGCCGGCCCGGCCCCGATCCGGCTCAGCCCGAAGCCGAACACCAGGAAGATGGCGGCGATCGACCACAGCAGCCGCTTGGCGGCCAGGCGTGACAGCGACTGATTGCCGGTCAGGACGGCGTCCATGTACAGCATCGAACCCTCCGGGCGAGAGCGAGCGGCCAATATAGTCCCGCATCTCGCCACCGTCTTCCCGGCGAAGGCCGGGAGACGGATCAGGGAGTGACGGATTCAGGATCTAACGTCCAACGACCCCCGCCGGCCCCTTGCGGATCACCCCGCCCTTCATCACCAGCACCACGTCGCGGGCGGCGGCGATGTCGACGGTGGGGTCGCCGCGCACGGCGATCAGGTCGGCCAGCAGGCCGGGGCGCACCCGGCCCAGCCGCTCCTCCTGCCGCAGGATCTTGGCGTCGACCGCGGTGGCCGCCAGCAGGGCCTCGGCCGGGCTCATGCCATCGCGCACCATCCATTCCAGCTCGCGGGCGTTGTCGCCGTGGCGGAAGACCCCGACGTCCGAGCCCAGGCCGATGGTCACGCCCAGCCGGCGGGCCAGGCGGAAGGCCTGGTCGGCCTTGACCATGGCCGGGGTCGGCGGCGTCTTGCCGGCCACATAGCCCTGGAAATAGCTGGAGGTGGCCTCGGGCGCGGTCAGGGTCGGCAGATAGGCGACGCCCTTCTCGGCCATCAGCTTGAAGGTGGCCTCCGAGCCGCCGTAGCCGTGCTCGATGGTGTCGACCCCGGCCAGGACGGCGCGACGCATGCCCTCGTCGGAGCTGGCGTGGGCCGAGACCGGCCGGCCCAGGCCGTGGGCGGTGTCGACCAGCGCCTTCAACTCGTCGATCGTGAAGGCCGCCTGGGTCGAGCCGTCGGCCCCGATCCGGTAGTCGGCATAGACCTTGATCCAGTCGGCCCCGGCGGCGGCCTGCTGGCGCACCGCCTTGGCGATCTCGACCGGCCCCGAGGCCTCCTGCGCGCCCTGGGGCACGTCCCAGTCGCCGCTGTAGTTGCGCGGATTGGGGCCGTAGGCGCCGGTGGCGACGATGGCCCGGGTGGCGACGAACAGGCGCGGGCCGGGGATGACCCCGTCATTGATCGCCCGCTTGATCGAGACGTCGGCCACCCCCGCCCCCTCGGTGCCGAGGTCGCGCAGGGTGGTGAAGCCGGCGTCGAGCGTGGCCTGGGCGTGGGCGGCGGCCGCCAGCACGCGATAGGCCTGCGGCTCCTTCAGCACCTGATCGTCCCACGACGTCTCGTTGTAGGGATGCAGCAGCAGGTGCGAGTGCAGGTCCATCAGGCCGGGCAGCAGGGTGGTCCCCGGCAGGTCGACGATCCGCGCGCCGGCGGGGGCCGTCACGCCGGCGGCCGGGCCGACGGCGGCGATCTTGTCGTCGGTGACCAGCACGACCCAGCCGGCGTGGGCCTGACGATCCTCGGCGGTGAACACCTGGCCCGGCCGCAGCAGCACGCTGTCGGCCGCGGCGCGGGCTGCGCCGCCGACCAGGCCGACCGCCAGGGCGAGACCGGCCGCAGCCGCGAAAATGGGACGCATGACGGGCTCCTCGTGGTCGGCGATCACCGCTCTTGGCAGAGCCGCCGATCGAACACAATGCGGCCACAGGTGGAACCGAAAACGGGGCTGGCCGCCCGTTCGGTCAGGGTGCGCGCCGGGTGCGCGGTTTATTTTTGGCCATGACGCGTGAACGGATGAAATCCGGCCGGGGAATCTGCCTAAAGTGCCGGCCTCACGACCGCGTCGCCCTGCGAGCGATCGACCAGGAGCGTCCTTTTTGAGTGCCAATCCGTCGTCCGCCGCGCGTGACGCAGCTTCCGGGACGTCGGAGTCCTCGAGTCTGGATCCGCGGGATTTGAGCGCCCTGCGCGCCCAGGGCCACCGCATGCTGGACGACATGTTCGACCATCTGCAAGGCCTGGGCGACGGTCCGGTCTGGCGGCCGGCCCCGGACGAGGCGCGCGAACGCTTCCGCGCCCCGCTGCCGATCGGCCCCACCGACCTGGGCGAGGCCCACGCCACCTTCCTGCGCGACGTCCTGCCCTACGGCGGCGGCAACGCCCATCCCGGCTTCATGGGCTGGGTGCAGGGCGCCGGCACCGCGGTCGGCATGCTGGCCGAGATGCTGGCGGCCGGGCTCAACGCCAATCTCGGCGGCCGCGACCACATGCCGATCGCCGTCGAGCGCCAAGTGCTGGCCTGGGTGCGCGAGCTATTCGGTTTTCCCGACACCGCCACTGGCCTGTTCCAGACCGGGGCCTCCCAGGCCAATTTCGTCGCCGTTCTGGTCGCCCGCACCAAGGCGCTCGGGGTCGACGTGCGCCGCCAGGGCCTGGCGGCGGCGGGCGCGGACAAGCTGGTCGGCTATGCCTCGCGCGAGGCCCATGGCTGCGTGCCGCGAGCCATGGACATGGCCGGCATCGGCTCCGACCGCCTGCGGATGATCGCGGTCGACGCCGACCACCGCATGGACCTGGCGGCGCTGAAGGTCACCATCGCCCAGGACCGCGCGGCCGGCCTGACGCCGTTCCTGGTCGTCGGCTCGGCGGGCACGGTCAATACCGGCGCCATCGACCCGCTCGACGCCCTGGCCGACATCGCCGCCGCCGAGTCGATGACCTTCCACGTCGACGGCGCCCTGGGAGCCCTGGCGATGATGTCGCCGGAGCTGGCCCCGCGGTTCAGGGGCATAGAGCGCTGCGACTCCCTGGCCTTCGACTTCCACAAGTGGAGCCACGTGCCCTACGACGCCGGCTTCATCCTGGTGCGCGACGGGGCCCTGCACCGCGACACCTTCGCCGCCGACGCCGCCTATCTGACCCGCGCCAGCCGCGGCATGGCCGGCGGCGACTGGTGGCCCACCGATTACGGCCCCGACCTGTCGCGCGGCTTCCGGGCCCTAAAGACCTGGTTCACTCTCAAGACCTACGGCGTGGCGACCCTGGGCGCGGCCATGGCCCGCAACTGCGCCCTGGCCCGGGCCCTCGCCGCCCGCGTCGAGGCCGAGCCCGAGCTGGAACTGCTGGCCCCGGTCGGCCTCAACATCGTCTGTTTCGGCTATCGCGGCGATCCGTCCGGCGCGCTGAACGCCCAGATCGTCGCCGACCTGCAGGAGGGCGGCGTCGTCGCCCCGTCGGTCACCCTTCTCGACGGCCGCCCGGTGATCCGCGCGTGCCTTCTCAATCATCGCACCCAGGCCGGCGACATCGATCGCCTGGTGGACGCGACCCTGGCGCTCGGCCGCAAGGCCCGCCGGACTGACCGGAGCGACGTCTCGGCATGACCTTCGTCTCGCCCGCGGCGCGCGCCGCCGCCGACCCGGCCGTCGTCATCGGTATGGCCGCCATCGTCCGCCTGGCCTATGAGGGCGGCGACCTGAGCCCGCTGCTCAACAGCCTGGTGGCCCGCGTCACCGCCGATCCGGACGACGCCGCGGCGCTGATGGACCTGTCGGTGATTCTGCTGGCCACCGGCCAGCGCGACAAGGGCCTGGAGCTGCAGGCCGCCGCCCTGGAGCTGCGGCGCGACTATCGCCGGCCGGCCAAGCAGGCCGGCGGCGTCAAGGTGCTGGCGGTGATGACCGCCGGCGACTTCATGGCCAACACCCCGATCGACTTCCTGCTGGAAGATTCCGACATCGACCTGCGCCTGGTCTATGTCGACGCCGACAGCCAGACCATCGAGGCCCCGGAGCACGACGTGGTGTTCGTGGCGATCGGCGAGTCCGTGCCCAACTTCCCGGTGCTGCAGCGGCTCGAGGGGTTGCTGCGAGGCTGGCCCAAGCCGGTGGTCAACGGCGTGGTCGAGCGCATCGCCGCGCTCAGCCGCGACGGCGTCTGCGCCACCTTCGCCGACGTGCCCGCCATCCTGTCGCCGGTGACCGTGCGCGCCGATCGCGCCACCTTGACGCGGCTGGCCGGAGACGGCGCCGCCCTGCCGACCATCGTGCCCGGAGCCGCCTTCCCGATCATCGCCCGACCGATCGGCTCGCACGCCGGCCACGGCCTGGAGAAGCTGGACGACGCGGCGGCGGTCGGGGCCTATCTCGCCGGCCATGCCGATCCCGACTTCTACCTGGCCCCGTTCGTCGACTACCGGGCCGCCGACGGCCTGTTTCGCAAGCAGCGCATCGCCTTCATCGACGGCCAGCCGTTCGCCTGCCACTTCGCCACCTCCGAACACTGGATGGTGCACTATCTGAGCGCCGGCATGACCGAACGGCCCGAGCGGCGGGCCGAGGAGGCGGCGTGGATGGCGACGTTCGACGCCGACTTCGCCGCGCGCCATGCGGACGCCTTCAAGGCTCTGCACAAGGGCGTCGGCCTCGACTATTTCGGCATCGACTGCGCCGAGATGCCCGACGGCCGGCTGCTGCTGTTCGAGGCCGACGTGGCGATCATCGTCCACGCCTTGGACCCGGAAAACACCTTCCCCTACAAGAAGCCGGCCATGCGCAAGCTGTTCGACGCCTTCCAGGCGGCGTTGCGGGATCGCGTCGCGGCCTAACCGCCGAAGATCCGCTTCAACCAACCGCCCAGCGTGTTGGGCCGCTGCGGCTCCGGCGCGACGACCGGCGGCGGGTTGCGCGACAGCGGCGCACGGTCGCGGGCGATGTCGCCGGCCGCCAGGGCCCCCGCCGCGAAGTCGCGCCAGATCTGGGCGGGCAGGCCGCCGCCGGTGACGCCGCGCATCGGCGAGTGGTCGTCATTGCCGACCCAGACGCCGATGACCATGTCGCCGGTGAAGCCGACGAACACCGCGTCGCGATAGTCCTGGGTGGTGCCGGTCTTGCCATAGGCCCGCTGCGGCAGGCGGGCGGCGCGGCCGGTGCCGGTCTCCACCGCGGTTTCCAGCAGGTCGAGCAGGGCGTCGCGATCCTTCGGGGTCAGCAGGCCGGGATCGCCCCCGACCGGTTCGGCGGCGCCGGGCCGGCCATAGGGCCGCACCGGCGCGTGGCCCGAGGCGACGGCGGCGTAGGCGGCGGTCAGCTCCAGCAGGGTGGTTTCGGCGGTGCCCAGTGCCAGGGTGGGATCGCCGCTCGGCAGCGGCCCGGCGATGCCGAGATCCCGCGCCGCCCGCACCACCGCCGCCCCGCCGGCGGTCTGGGCCACGCGGGCGGCGGCGATGTTGCTGGAAGTGGCGAAGGCCTGGCGCAGGGTGAGGTCGCCGCCGGACTGGCCGTCGAAGTTCTTCGGCGACCAGCCGCCGGCCAGCGGCGCGTTGTCGACCAGGCTGTCCGGCCCCGCCCCGTCGCGCAGGGCGGCTAGATAGACGAACAGCTTGAAGGCCGAGCCGGGCTGGCGGCGGGCCTGGACGACGCGGTTGAACTGGCTCCTGCCGTAGTCGACGCCCCCGACCATGGCCACGACCCGGCCGTCGGGACGCATGGCCACCAGCGCCGCCTGGCGCGCGCCGTGGCGGGCCCCCGCGGTGCGCAGAGCCTGGCCCACCACCCGCTCGGCCCGTCGCTGCAGGCCGGAATCCAGGGTGGTCGCCACCCGCACCTCGCCATAGGCGGCGCCGAAGGCGCTCTTCACCTGCGGCGAGACCCAGTCGGCGAAATAGCCGCCGACCGGCAGGCCGGCCCGGCTGGGCCGCACCTGGACGCGGCGGCCCTGGACGGCCTGCCGCGGGGTGATCGCCCCGGTCTGGGTCATGGCGTCCAGCACCAGCCGGGCGCGGGCGGCCGACGCCTTGGGATGGTCGATCGGATTGAGCGCGGTCGGGGCCTTGGCCAGGCCGGCCAGCATCGCCGCCTCGCCGATGGTCAGCTTTTCCGGCGGCTTGGCGAAATAGTGGCGGGCGGCCGCGCCCAGGCCATAGACCCCGTCGCCGAAATAGATGCTCGACAGATAGCGCTGCAGGATCTGGGTCTTGCTCAGCTTCAGTTCCAGCCAGAAGGCGATCATCACCTCCTGCAGCTTGCGGCGCAGGCTGCGGTCGGGGCGCAGGAAGGCGGTCTTGGCCAGCTGCTGGGTGATGGTGCTGCCGCCTTGCACCGTGCGGCCGGCCTTGAAATTGACCGTGGCGGCGCGGGCCATGCCCCGCGGGTCGACACCCAGATGGTGATAAAACCGCCGGTCCTCGATGGCGATGAAGGCGGCCGGCACATAGGCCGGCAGCGCCTCGACGCTGACCGGGGCCTCCTTATAGGCTCCGCGGCGGGCGAAAGGGCGGCCGTCGGCGTCCAGCAGGATCACCGCCGGGCTCGGCAGCGGGTCCAGGGACCGCGAGATCGGCAAGCTCTGGCCGATCCACAGCATCAGCAGCACCAAGGCCAGCAGCAGCCCGGCGGCGGCGACGATCAGCCGGCGATGGCGCGTCAGCCAGCCGCGGGGCGCGGGCCCGACCTCCCCGGTCGCCGGAGCCTCTGGCGGCGTCGTCATCGGCATGCTTGGCGAACTACTCCGGCGGCGGTCACGACAATGGGCGGATCGTCGCCGATCCGCCCACCGTCAGAGCATGGCTGAGCGCCGGAGCCTAGCCGGCGTGAGCGTGTTTCAGCGCGCTGACCCGATCATGGCCGGCCTTGACCGAAGCGTAGCCCTTGTCGATGGCGGCCTTGGTCTGGGGTTCGACATCGGTGTCCTGCCGCGCCTTCTCGAACTTGGCCTTGATGAAGTCCTCGCCGCGTTCGACCTCGTCGATGACGCCCTGGTCGCCCTTGCTCAGGGAATCCCGCAGCTTGACGAACACCCGGTGGGCGGCGGCCAGCACCGTGCCGTCGTCCTCGGGCTCGCCGCCCAGGCGGCGGACCTCGGCCTGCAGGTCGCGGACGACGATTTGGCGCTGCTCGGCCATGGACTCGAACAGCGGCTTGAACTGGCTCTTGTCGGCGTCCTTGGCCGCCTCGCGATAGCCGTCGACGCTGTCGAGCGTGGTTTCGATCAGGCTGTTGAGCAGTTTGATGTGATGTTCGTTGGAATGGGCCATGGGGCTCGATCTCCGTATTGAGGGGTCGATATCCAACGCGACGCGGGGCGGATGGTTCGCCCGCGCCGGCCCTTCGATCGGTTCGTCGCTCTCGGATCCATCCGCGCCGCGGCGCCGCCGTTACAGGCTCTGCACCTGGGCGGCGGTGAAGGCGTTGACCTGGGCCGGAGTCAGGGCGGCGATGTTCGTGGGGGTGAGCAGGCGGATCTGGGTGATGGTCAGACCCGGAATCTGGGTCGGGGTGATCGCCCCGATCTGGGTGGTGGTCAGGCCGGCGATGACCGTCGTCGACAGCACGCTGACCTGGGTCGGGGTCAGGGCGCCGATCTGGGTGACGGAGAGATCGCCGAAATCCGTGGGGCTCAGGCTCATGACCTGGAACGATGACAGACCGCGGATCTGAACAGCCGACAGCATCCCGGTCTGGGTGGCGTCGAGGCCGGAAATGGTGGTCGCCGACAGCGATCCGAGCTGGGTGGGGGTCAGGAACCCCAGTTGCGTGGGGGTGAACTCGCCGAAATCGGTGGTGCTCAAGCCCTGGAGCTGGGTGACGGTCAGGCCGCGCACCTGGGTTTCGGACAGGGCGGCGACGTGCGGAGCGTCGAGAATCGACAGGCTGGCGGCCGACAGGGCGCCGATCTGGGTGGGGGTCAGTCCGGCCATCTGGGCGACCGACAGCCCGGTGATCGCCGTGGACGTCAAGGATCCGACCTGGGTGGCCGACAGGGCGCCGATCTGGGCGGGGGTGAACAGGCCCAGGGTGGTCGAGGTCAGGCTGAAGATCTGGAACGGGGTCAGGCCCCGCAACTGGGTCGGGGTCAGGGCCGCCAGCTGGGTGACGCCCAGCGAGGTCAGATTGGTCGCCGACAGGGCCCCGAGCTGGGTCGCCGACAGGGCTCCGACCTGGGTGGGGGTGAACTCGGCGAAATCGGTGATGCTCAGCCCCTGCAACTGAGTCGGCGACAGGCCGCCGATCTGAGTGAGGCTGAGGGCGGCGATCTGCGGCTGGCCAAGGGCGCCGAGATTGGTCACCGACAGCGCGCCCAGCTGCGTCGCCGACAGGCCGGCGACCTGGGTGGGGGTGAGTTCGCCGAAGTCGGTGGCGCTCAGGCCCCCGACCTGGGTGATGGTCAGGCCGCGGATCTGGGTGATCGACAGCGCCTGGATCTGGGCGGTCGACAGGGCCGAGACGGCGGTCGGCGACAAGCCGCCGATCTGGGTCGACGACAGACCCATCAATTGAGTGGAGGAGAGGCCGACGACCATCGCCGGGGTCAGCTGCGCGATCTGGGTGGCCGAGAGGGCGCTCAGCTGGGCGGAGCCCAGGGCGATCACGCCGGTGGCGGTCAGGGCCGCGATCTGGGTGGGTTTCAGGCCGGCGATCTGGCCGGTCGTCAGCGCCTGCATCTGGGCCGGCGTCAGGACCGTCACCTGGGTGGTCGACAACAGGCCGATCTGGGCGGGGCTGAGCCCGGCGATCTGGGCGGGGGTGAATTCGCCGACATCGGTGGTCGTCAAGCCCTGGAGCTGGATGGCGGTCAGGCCGCGCAGCTGGGTGGCGCCTAGGACCCCGATCTGAGTGGTGTCGAAGGCGGAGATCCGCGTCGCCGACAGAGACCCGAGCTGGGTTGGGGTCAGGGCGCCGATCTGGGTGGTGGCCAGCTGGTCGAGCGCCGTCGCGCCGAGCGCCCCGAGCTGAGCGACGGTCAGGCCGCGCATCTGGGTCGCGGACAAGGCCTGGATCTGGGTGGTGGCCAGGCCAGAGAGGCTGGTGGCGCCAAGGGCGGCGATCTGCTCGGGGGCCAGGGCGCCGATCTGGACAGCGCTGAACTCGCCGATATCGGTCGCGGTCAGGGCCTTCATCTGCAGGGCGGTGAGGCCGCGCATCTGGGTCGGCGACAGGACGCCGACCTGGGCGGCGTCGAGGCCGGAAATCAGAGCGGCCGGCAGGACGCTCAGCTGGGCGGCGGTCAGCGCCCCGATCTGGGTGACGCTGAAGTCGGCGAAATTGGTGGCGTCGAGGCCGCGCAGCTGGCTGGGACTCAGGCCGCGCACCTGGGTGGTGGTGAGGTCCTGGATCTGGGTGGGGTTCAGGGCCGCCAGGCTGGTGGCCGACAGCGCCCCTAGCTGGGTGGCGGTGAGCGCCGACAACTGGCCGGCGGTCAGGGCCGTCAGGGTGGTGACCGGCAGCGCCCCCAACTGAGCGGCGGTCAGGGCGCTGATCTGGGCGGGGCTGAATTCGCCGAGATCGGCCGGCGTCAGGCCCTTCATCTGGGTGGTGCTCAACCATGGAATCTGGGTGGCGGCCAGGGCTCCGATCTGGGTGGCGTCGAGACCCGCGAGGCCGGCCACCGACAGGGCCGCCAGTTGGGTGGCGCCCAGGACCCCGATCTGGGCGGGGATGAACGCCTTGGCCTGGGTGGCGGTCAGGCTTCGCACCTGCAGGGTGGTGAGGCCGCGCACCTGGGTGGGGGTGAGGCCCTGGATCTGGGATGTCGACAGCGCGGCCAGGCTGGTGGTCGCCAGTCCACCGAGCTGGGTGGCCGACAGGTCGCCGATCTGGGTCGGGCTCAAGCCCGAGACCGCGGTCGCCGACAGGCCGCCCAGCTGGAAGGCGGTCAGGGCCCGCGCCTGGGTGAGGCTGAAGTCGCCGACATCGGTGGCGCTGAGCCCGCGCATCTGGGTGACGGTGACGCTGCGCATCTGGGTGGCCGACAGGGCCTGGATCTGGGTCGACGACAAGGCTGATAGGCCAGCGCCCGAGAGGCCGGCGATCTGGGTGGTGGACAGGCTGGCGACCTGGGCGGCGGACAGCGCCGCCACCGCCGTCGCCGACAGGGCGCCGATCTGGCTGCTGGCCAGGGCGCGGATCTGCGAGACGCTGAACTCGCCGAGGTCGGCGCCGGTGAGGTCGCGCAGCTGGGTGGTGGTGAAACCGCGCATCTGGGTGGCCGACAGCGGTTGCACCTGGGCGGCGGTCAGGGCCGAGACCTGGGTGGTGGCCAGGGCGCCGATCTGAGTGGCGGTCAGGGCCCCGATCTGGGTGGCGCTGAATTCGCCTATATCGGTGACGCTCAGGCTCCGCAGCTGGGAGGCGGTGAAGCCGCGGATCTGAGTGGCCGACAGGGTCTGGAGCTGGGTGGTGGTGAGGCCGGCGATATTGGTGGTCGACAGGGCTCCCAGCTGAGCGGCGGTCAAGGCGTCCAGTTGGGTGAGGGTGAATTCCGCGAAGTCGGCGGCGCTCAGTCCCCGCAGCTGAGTGGCGGTGAGGCCGCGGAGCTGATTGACCGACAGGCCTTGGACCTGGGTGGTGTCGAGGCCGGCGAAGTTGGTGGCCGATAAAAACCCGATCTGGCCGACCCCCAGGGCCCCCAAGCGCGTGGTGTCCAGGTTCGCCAGCTGGGTGGCGGTCAGGGCCTTGGTCTGCTCGCCATTGAACACCGCCAGCTGGGTGGGGTTGAATCGCACGGCCGGCGCGAACCAGGCGATCTGAGTCGGCGACAGGCTGCGCACCTGGGCGGGTGAGAGCGCCGCCACCTGGGCGGCGTCGAGCGCCGCGATCGCCGTCATCGTCAGGCCCTTGATGGCCGACGCCGGCAAGGCCGCGATCTGGGCGGGCGAGAACGTCGAGATCAACATGAAGCGAAACGGTCCTGCGCCGGGCGTCCGGTCGACGCAGCGGGCCGCGCCCACCGGGTTCGGCCGCCATCGTGCAGAGAACGCCACCCGGTTGATTCTCTGGGGTCGAGGCTATTTGGGGTGGCGCCGAAGTTCAAGCCACGCCGCGCCGCGAAGGCCGGCCAGGGCGGTGATGTCGCAGGGTCAGGCGGTGGCGGAGAGGGAGGGATTCGAACCCTCGATACGCTTCCACGTATGCCGCATTTCGAGTGCGGTGCATTCGACCACTCTGCCACCTCTCCATAAGGGGTCTGGGCGGCTCGGAGGCGCGTCCTAGAGTGAGGGCGCGATACCTAGCGGGGCCGCTTCATTTCCGCAAGGGCCTGAGCGGCCTTTTAGCTCTGGGGGCGGAGGACCATCTGCGTGCAGCGGAACAGGGCCAGGGTCTTGCCGGTCGCCTCGGCGGTGACCACGGCGTCCCAGACCTGGGTGGTGCGGCCGCCGTGCTGCAGCTTGGCCTCGCAGGCGACGCCGCCGTCGCGCACCGTGCCCAGGAA
>JAQGIN010000006.1 GCA_028291125.1 Caulobacter sp. | reverse complement strand
TGGCCTGGGCGTCGGTGAACACCTCGTCGTCGCCGTGGCCCCAGCCCAGCCGGGCCAGATAGTTGCGCAGGCCCTCGGGCAGATAGCCGAGGTCGGCGAACTCGCCCACCGCCTGGGCCCCGTGGCGCTTGGACAGCTTGGCGCCGTCGGGGCCGTGGATCAGCGGAATGTGGGCGAAGGCCGGCAGGGTCCAGTCCATGGCCTGGTAGATCAGGGTCTGGCGGGCGGCGTTGTTGAGGTGATCGTCGCCGCGGATCACATGGGTGACGCCCATGTCGTGGTCGTCGACCACCACGGCCAGATTATAGGTCGGGCCGCCGTCGGCGCGCAGCAGCACCAGGTCGTCGAGATCGGTGTTGTTGAAGCTGACCGGGCCCTTGACCAGATCGTCGACCACGGTCTCGCCGTCGGTCGGGCCCTTGAAGCGGATGACATGGGGCGCCGACGGGTCGGCCGGGGGATCGCGGTCGCGCCACACCGAGCGCAGGGCGGGGCCGCCGGCCCGGGCCTTTTCGCGCGCCGCCGCCAGTTCCTCGACGCTCATCCAGCAGCGATAGGCGCGGCCGCGGGCCAGCATGTCCATCACCACCGCGACGTGGCGCGCGGCGCGGGTGTGCTGGAACACCGCCGGCTCGTCGGAGGTCAGGCCCAGCCAGTCGAGGCCGTCGAAGATCGCCTGCACGGCCGGCTCGGTCGAGCGCTCGCGGTCGGTGTCCTCGACGCGTATAAGGAACTTGCCACCCGTATGACGTGCATAGAGCCAGTTGAACAGCGCCGTGCGCGCCCCGCCGATATGCAGGAAGCCGGTGGGCGAGGGGGCGAAGCGGGTGACGACGCCGCCGGAAGGTGTGGAGGAGGGGCTGGACATCGATTTCAAAGCTGAGGACGCGGGCGCCGCCGGGGCGGCAAGGACCGTCGCGGCCGGCGAACCGGACGGCGGCGGAGGAGCGGGGCGTCTTAGCACGGCGGTTCGCGCCCGGCCTAGTGCGGCGACGCTGGCGGCGGCGCTGCGGCGCCAGGCGGCCGACAATCTCGACCGTTGGACCTTGTGGACGCCGGTGGCCTTCGGCCTGGGCGCGGCCGGCTATCTGGCGCTGCGGGTCGAGCCGCCGCTGTGGGGCGTGGCCCTGTTGGCGGGGCTGGCGGCGGCCGCCGCCGCCCTGGCGGTGCGCGGCCCGGCTCCGCGAGCCCTGGGAATCGTCCTGCTCCTGACGACGTTCGCCGCCGCCGGCCTGCTGGCCGGCAAGGTCCGTAGCGACGCGGTCGCCGCGCCGATCCTGGCCGACGACCGGGCCCTGGCGAGCGTCGAGGGTTTCGTCGTCGACGTGGTCAGCCCCGGGGGCGGGCGGGGCGCGGCTGCTGATCGCCCCGACGGCGATCGGCGGCCTGCCGCCGGGCGCAACGCCTAAACGGGTGCGGGTCACCGTCGATCCGGCGGCGGTGGTGGCGCCGGGGAGCGCCGTGCGGCTGCGGGCCATGCTGGGACCGCCGCCGCCGCCGGCCGCGCCGGGGGCCTATGACTTCGCGCGCGACGCCTGGTTCGACGGGGTGGGAGGGGTCGGCTTCGCGGTCGGCGACCTCGAGCCCGTGCGGCTGGACCCGCCGCCGGCCCGGCTACGGCTGGTGCTGGCGGTCAACGCCGTGCGCTGGCGGCTGGCCCAGAAGATCGTGGCGCGGCTGGGCGTCGAGCGCGGCGGCCTGGCGGCGGCGATGGTCACCGGCCACGAGGCCTTCATCCCAAAGGCCCAGACCGAGGCCATGCGCGCCGCCGGCCTGGCCCACATCATCTCGATCAGCGGCCTGCACATGGCCATCGTCGGCGGCTTCGCCTTCGGCCTGACCCGGCTGGCCATCGCCGCCTGGCCGTGGCTGGCCCTGCGGGTTCCGGGCAAGAAGTGGGCGGCGGCGGCCGGCCTGGCGGCGGTGGCGGCCTATCTGCTGATCTCCGGCGCGCCGCCGCCGGCGCTGCGGGCCTTCATCACCGCCGCGGTGGCCTTCGCCGCCATCCTGTTCGACCGCCAGGCCATCAGCCTGCACGGCCTGGCCGTGGCCGCCCTGATCATCCTGGCCCTGCAGCCGGAAGCGGCGGGCGCGCCGGGCTTTCAGATGTCGTTCGCCGCCACCGCCGCCCTGGTGGCCCTGGCCGAGGCCTGGCCCCGGCCGGTGCGCGAGCTGTCGACGCCGTGGCCGATCCGCTTCGCCCAGGCGGCCGGGGTGTGGATCGGCGCGACGCTGGGGGCCAGCCTGGTGGCTGGCCTGGCCACCGGCCCGTTCGCCCTGCAGCACTTCAACCGCATCGCGGTCTGGGGCCTGCCGGCCAATCTCTTGGTCGCGCCGCTGTCGTCGTTCGTGATCATGCCGGCCCTGGCGGTCGGGGCGGCGCTGGAGGCTTTCGGCCTGGGCGGACCGTTCCTCGACGTCGCCGGCCTGGGCATAGCGGCGATGACCGCCGTCGCCGCCGGGGTGGCGCGCACCGCCGGGGCGCAGCTGGTGGTGGCCAGCGGCCCGCCGTTCACCCTGGCGATGGCCTTCCTGGGGATCATGCTGCTGTGCCTGTGGCGTGGCCGCCTGCGCTGGCTGGGCGCGCCCCTGGCCCTGGCCGTGGCGCTGTGGCCGCGTCCGGTCCCGCCGGACCTGTGGATCGCCGCCGACGGGGCGACGGCGGCGGTGCGCCAGGGCAAGGCCGCCCTGCTGCCCCGTCCCGAGGCCCGACGGTTCGGGGCCGAGCTGTGGGCCCGGCGGCGCGGCCTGACGCCGACGGCGACCGAGGTCTTCGTCTGTGAACGGTGGTCCTGCGTCCCTGGGCCGGGCGCGCCGGTGCGGCTGGCGCTGAGCTGGACCCGCCGGGCGCCCGACGACGCGGCGCTGGCGGCCTTGTGCGCCGAGGCCGAGGTCGTGGTGCTGCGCGCCCCCGCGCCGGTGACGCCGGCGGCTTGTCGGGGGCGGGTGCTGCTGACCGGCGACGATTTCGCGCGTGGTGGCGCGGCCGAACTCTATCGCCGGCCCGACGGCTGGTGGGTGGTCTGGGCCCAGCCATTGCGGGGGCGTCGGCCGTGGACGGGGTGAAGGGACGCCGTGACGGCCACGCTCGTCCCCAAACGTCCGTCATCCCGCCCTTGTGGCGGGAACCCCTCCATCCACCGCAGGTGCGGAAGGGCGGCGTGCGCGCGCACGCCGCTGGCGCTTCATGTGCGAGCTGAACGAGGGGTTCCGGGCACAAGGCCCGGAATGACGGTTGAAATAGGAGTGGGTCTAAGAAGGCTCGCCCTCAGTGATACCGGCGGATCAGCCCCACCAGCTTGCCCTGCACCTCGACCTGGTCGGGACCGAAGATGCGGGTCTCGTACTTGGGGTTGGCGGCCTCGAGCGCGATGGAGCCGCCCTTCTTGCGCAGGCGCTTGAGCGTGGCTTCCTCGCCGACCAGGGCGACGACGATCTCGCCCGAGGTGGCGGTGTCGCCCTTCTTGATGATCACATAGTCGCCGTCGAGGATGCCGGCCTCGATCATCGAATCGCCCTGCACCTCGAGCACGTAATGCTCGCCGGCCCCGAGCATGGATTCGGGCACCGGCAGGCGCTCGCGTTCGTGCTGGATGGCGTCGATCGGGGTGCCGGCGGCGATGCGGCCAAGCACCGGCAGGTCGCGGCTGTCGTTGGCGGCGGGGGCCGGGGCGGCCGAGGCCGACTGGCCGCCGCCCTCGAACACCTGCGGCTTGAAGGCTCCGCGGCCCTTGGGCGGCGAGGCGGTGGTGGCCTGCTGCGGCAGCTTGACCACCTCCAGCGCCCGGGCCCGGTGGGCCAGGCGGCGGATGAAGCCGCGCTCTTCCAGCGCGGTGATCAGGCGGTGGATGCCCGACTTGGAGGCCAAGTCCAGCGCCTCCTTCATCTCGTCGAAGGACGGGGAGACGCCGCTTTCCTTGATGCGTTCGTGGATGAACATCAGGAGTTCGTGCTGTTTACGCGTGAGCATGGCGGGCCTCGACAACCGAATCTGACGCGGAACAAACCGCAAACCTTGCGAATGTTCTCTAGGTGTTCTTCGTTAACGTCAAGTTACGGATTGCCGCAGCCGCGGCC
>JAQGIN010000001.1 GCA_028291125.1 Caulobacter sp. | reverse complement strand
CTACAGCCAGGCCGACGTCACCGAGTTCGCCCGCGCCATGACCGGCTTCAGCGTCGGCGGCGTGCAAGACGACCGCGCCGGCCAGTTCGTGTTCCGCGACAACGCCCACGAGCCGGGGACGCGCACGATCATGGGCAGGACCTATGCCGAGGACGGTCTGAAACAGCCGCTCACCGTGCTGCAGGGTCTGGCCGCCGATCCGCACACCGCCCGCCACCTGTCGACCAAGCTGGCGCGCCACTTCGTCGCCGACGATCCGTCCCCGGCCCTGGTGGCGCGGCTGGAAAAGGCCTGGCGGACCAGCGACGGCCGGCTCGACAAGGTCGCCGCCGCCCTGGTCGCCGCCCCCGAGGCCTGGGACCCGACCCCGGCCAAGTTCAAGACCCCCTACGAGTTCGCGGTGTCGACCTGGCGGGTGATCGGCGCCCAGCCCTCGGCCATCGAGCGCCTGGCCCCGATCCTCACCGGCCTGGGCCAGAAGCCGTTCTCCGCCCCGTCGCCCAAGGGCTGGGCCGAGGAGGCGGGCGAATGGTGCGCGCCCGACGCCCTGGTCAAGCGCATGCAGTGGAGCCAGGGCTTCGCCGCCGTGGTCGCCGACCAGCTCGATCCCAACCTCACCGCCCAGGCGGCTCTGGGCGCGCGCCTGACGCCCGCCGCGGCCACCGCCATCTCGCGGGCCGAGACCCGCCGGGAGGCCTTCGCCCTGCTGTTGATGAGCCCGGAGTTTCAACGCCGATGACCGCTCTCCTCTCCCCCCCGCTCTCGCGGCGCGGCTTCCTGGCCACGGCCGCCGGGCTCGGCGTCTCGGTCAGCTTTCTCGGCCGCTCGGCCTACGCCGCCACCCAGGCCGGCCTGGCCGGCCGCAAGTTGGTGGTGGTGATCTGCCGCGGCGGCATGGACGGCCTGTCGGTCAGCCCGCCCATCGGCGATCCCGACTATGCCGGCCTGCGCGGCGCCGTCGCCATCCCCGCCGACCAGGCCCTGAGGCTGGACGACACCTTCGCCCTGCACCCGGCCCTGTCGTCGGTGCACGCCCTGGCCCGCAAGGGCCAGGCGCGGATCGCCCCCGCCGTGGCCAGCCCCGACCGCGCCCGCTCGCACTTCGAGGCCCAGGATGTGCTCGAAAGCGGGGCCAGCGTCGTCTACGGCGTCGGCTCGGGCTGGCTGAACCGCACGCTGGAGACCTTCGGCGCCGGCCGGCCGGTCGAGGGCCTGTCGGTGGGAGCCACCGCGCCGCTGATCCTGCGCGGCAAGATCCAGGCGGCCAGCTGGTCGCCAGGCAAGGGCGTCGACGAGACCGCCCGCCTGCCGACCTTGCTGCAGGACCTCTACAAGACCGACCCGCTGATGGGCCCGGCCTTCGCCCGCGGCCTGGAGACCGAGGCCATGGCCCAGGCGGCGATGACCGGCCTCAACCCCGCCCCGGCCGCGGCCATGGCCGCCGCGCCGGCCGTCGTCCCGGGGGGCGAGGCCAACATGATGGCGACGCCGACGGCGGTGGCGACGGCCACCGCCCAGCGCCAGGGCCGCGAGGCGGCCCGCAAGCTGGGGGCCACCCTGGCCGGTTTCATGGTCCAGCCCAAGGGCCCGCAGATCGCGGCCATCTCGCTGGACGGCTTCGACACCCATGCCGGCCAGACCGGTCAGATCGCCACCCGCCTGACCTATCTCGACGCGGTGCTGGACGGGCTCAACACCGGGCTGGGCGACCAGTGGAGCAACACCGTGGTGCTGGTGGTCACGGAGTTTGGCCGCACCGCCCGGGTCAACGGCACCGGCGGCACCGACCACGGCACCGCCTCGACCGCCCTGGTCCTGGGCGGGGCGCTGAAGCCCGGCGGCATCATCGGCGACTGGCCGACCCTGAAGGCCTCGGCCCTCTACGAGAACCGCGACACCGCCCCGACCCTCGACGTGCGCGGCCTGTTCAAGGGCGTGCTGGCCGATCATATGGGCGTCGACTGGCGGGCCCTGGAGACCACGGTGTTCCCCGACAGCGCCGCCGCCCGGCCGGTGACCGGGCTGGTCTAGCCGCGAACGCCGGGTTAGCTGGCGGTGTCGAAAAAGGCAGATCGGTGTGGTTAGCCCGGTCCCCGCTCGAGCGGGTCTGTCCGTCGCCCCCTCTCCACTCCTGGGGCGTCGAGTCCCGCGACCTTTCAACGCCCGAGCATCCCGCGACGGCGGACCGAAGGACGTGGACCATGCAACAACAGATGTCCGTCATCACCCTGGGGATCGCCGACCTCGGCCGCTCCAAGCGTTTCTACGCCGAGGGGTTCGGCTGGACCCCGGTGTTCGAGAACGACGAGATCGCCTTCTACCAGATGAACGGCTTCGTTCTCGGGACCTGGCTTCAGGGCGGGCTGGAGGCCGATATGCAGCGCGGCGGCCTGGCGCGGCCGGGCGCCTTCGCCCTGGCCCATAACGTGGCGTCGACCGAAGCGGTGCGGACGACGATCGATCGGCTCAAAGGCGCCGGCGGCCGCGTCCTGCGCGAGGGCGACGCGCCGCCGCATGGCGGCTTTCGAGGCTATGTCGCCGATCCGGACGACCACGCCTGGGAGATCGCCTGGAACCCGGCTTGGTCGATCGACGCGCGCGGCCTGGTGACCTTCGGCCTCTAGACGCCGTCGAGGCTCAGGCCGGAACCACGTCGAAGGCCATGGTCAGCCGCCGCGCGTCCGAACGGAACGGCACGGTGCCGTGCCACATGTACGAGGGGAAAAGGGCCAGCAGGCCGGGCTGGGGGCGCACGAAATGCTCGGCCGCCAGCGGCGGCGTCGTGGCGCAGCCGGGCTGACCGAAACGCAGCCAGCCCGGCTTGGCCTCGGCGTCGTCGGCCTCGGCCGGCACGTCGATATAGAAGGCCGAGGAGATCCAGCCGGCCGGGTGGAAGTGGTCGGCGTGGAAGCCGTCCGGCCGCAGCAACACCGACCAGCCGCCGCTGACCTTGAAGTCGCCCGTGGCCCGCGCCCGGAACAGGTCGTCGCCGGGGCCGATCGCCGCCAGATACTGCTCCACCGCCTGCCGCACGGCGGCGAAGAAGGCCACGAACAGCGGCTCGGTCGAGGTGTGCAGGCTCTGCACCTGGCTGCCGCCGCGCAGAGACTGCTGCAGCGGATGGGTCTTGAAGTCGTGCAGTTCCAGCAGCCGCGCCCGCAGGGCGGCGAGGAAGCTATGCAGGTCGTCCCAGCCCGGCGGAACCGGCAGGGTGAAGGCGTGGACCAGGCCGGCATAGTCGTTGACCGGGACGTAGCGCGGATCGCCGGCCAGCCGCCAGGCGGTGGCCCGCAGGGTCAAGCCCAGCTGGTTGAGCGGCTCGACCGCCAGCAGCCGTTCGGCCGCCTGGGCGGCCAGGTCCGGCCGACCGGCGGCCAGATGCGCCTCGCACAGGCCGGCCAGGGCCGGGACGAAGCGCGGGGCCAGGCGCTCGGCCCCCTGGGCGTAGGCCACGGCCGCCTCGGCCTCGCCGGTCTCGGCGGCCAGGTGGGCGGCCGCCACCAGCAGATGGCCGTCGTCCGGCCGCGCCGCCAGGGCGGCGCGCAGGGTGGCCAGGCCGGCGGCCTTGTCGCCGGCGAATTCCTGCACCACCGCCTGGGTGCGCGCCAGGCCGACATCGCCGGGATGGCGGGCCAGGGCCGGGCTCAGCTCGGCCAGGGCGTGGTCGAGGTCGCCGGTCCGCATCCAGCGCAGCTGGGCCAGGTTGTGATGCGCGTCGGCATAGGTTTCCCGCCGCGCCAAGGCCGCCCGGAAAGCCGCCTCGGCCTCGTCGTAGCGGTGCTGGAACTGCAGGGCCCGGCCCAGCACCAGCCAGGCCTCCGGAGCGTCGAGGCCCAGGGCCATGGCCCGACGCATCGCCGCCTCGCCCGCCTCGGCCCGGCCCAGGTCGCCCAGGGTGGCGGCCAGATTGTACCAGGCCAGGCGTTCGCTCGGCCCCTGCTCGACCGCCCGCTGGTTGAAGCCCGCCGCCTCGTCCGCGCGGCCCAGCGCCTTGAGCACGGCGGCGTGGACGATCAGCAGCGGGGTGTCGGCGGTCGGGACCGCGGCCAGGGGCGCGGTGCGGGCCAGGGCCTCACCGGCCCGACCCTGGCCGAGCAGAGCCCAGGCCTCGCGAACGACGTCCCCTGGGCTCATCGCGACTTCTTGCTGCGCCGCACGAACGGATCGTATTCGGCCTCGTCCTCCGAGAAGCCGAACTTCTGGAAGCCGGCCTTCATCTCGGGGCTGAGCGGGGCCTGGATGGCCAGCATGCCGGCCGACGGGTGGGGCATCAGGATCGAGCGGGCGTGCAGCTGCAGCTTCAGACCCTCCGACAGCGAGGCGGCCTTGTCGTCGCTATACTTCGGATCGCCGAGGATCGGATGGCCGATGGCCTTCATGTGGGCCCGCTGCTGGTGGGTGCGGCCGGTGTGCGGCCGCAGGGCCACCCAGGTGACGCGCGGACCGGCCCGGCTGACCGAGACATATTCGGTCTCGGCCACCGAGGCTTCCGGATCCTTGGGATCGGCCGGGACCACCAGTTCGCGGTCGCCGACGCCCTTCTTGGCCAGGTGCAGCTCGATCACCCCTTCGGTGGGGTGGGGATTGCCGGCGACGATGGCCCAATAGGTCTTCTGGGCGCGACGACGGGCGAACGAGCCCGACAGATTGGCGGCGGCGGCCGGGGTCTTGCCGAGGATCAGCACACCGGAGGTGTCGCGGTCCAGGCGGTGGACCAGGCGCGGCCGATCCATGCCCTCGCCCCAGGCGCTGAGCAGGCGGTCGATGTGGTGCAGGGTCTTGGTGCCGCCCTGGACGGCCAGGCCGGCCGGCTTGTTGAGGGCCAGAACCTCCTCGTCCTCGTACAGCACCAAGGATCGGACATAGGCGATGTCGCGCGCGCCCAGCTTGCCCTTGTCGCCGGGATCGGGGGCGTCGGGCAGCGGCGGCACGCGGATCTGCGCCCCGGCCGCCAGCTTCAGGTCGCCCTTGGCGCGCGAGCCGTCGACCCGCACCTGGCCGGAGCGGAACAGCTTGTTGAGCTGGATATGGTTGAGATGCGGCCAGCGTCGCTTGAACCAGCGGTCCAGACGAACGCCGTCCTCCCCCGCGTCGACGAACAGGGTGCGAACTTCTTTCATAACGCGAATATCCGGCGGGCGATCAGCATCCCCGCGAAAAGCGCCGCCAGCGATATGATCACGCTGGCGGTGGTGTAGGTGAGGGCCTGGCCGTAGGCGCGCCGCTCGATCATCAGCGCCGCCTCCAGGGTGAAGGCCGAAAAGGTGGTGAAGCCGCCCAGCACGCCGACGCCCAGCAGGACGCGCCAGGCCTCCTGCTGGGCGTCGCCGCGCAGGGCCAGCCAGGTGGCCAGGACGCCCATCAGGCAGCCGCCAATGAGGTTGACCGCGAAGGTGCCGTAGGGCCAGGCGGTTCCGAACAGCCGCATGGCCTGGGTTCCGACCCAGTAGCGCGCCACGGAGCCCAAGGCTCCGCCCGCCGCCACGAAGAGGTATTTGTTCATGGGCTCCTTATGCGCCGCCGGGCCGCGAACGCCAAGCCGGGCCCGTCAAGCCAGGCGAGCTTGGCCCCGCTCTGCCTGGAGGTCCGTCACGCGAGCGTTGTATGCGTCGTCTATCGTGCGTCACCGTACGGCTGCGTCGCGCCGGTGATCCACCGCCATGCCGGCGGCCACGCCCGACGAGGAAGCGCCACCATTCGACACAATCGCGCCCATTAGGTAACCGGCCCGGAAACCCTGTTCCTGCACCGGCCGTTAAGCGCCGAATCGGCATTCTGAGGCCTACTGCGCCGGCCCCAGAAGGTTCATGTCCCGCGATCTGCAAACCCCTGACGACTCGTCGAACGAGCACCTGGCCCTGACCGGTCCCATGCTGCAACAGCTGGCCGGTTCGGACCTGATCGCCCGTGGGTCGGTCACGGTCATCAGCGTCAAGGCCATCCGCGCCTGGGCTGGCG
>JAQGIN010000553.1 GCA_028291125.1 Caulobacter sp. | reverse complement strand
CCGCGGTCAGGAAGCCGCGCCGCGCCTGGGGCACGGCGACGGTGAGGAAGGCGTCCAGCGGCGAGGCCCGCAGCGTGGCCGCCACCTCCATCGGCCGCTCGCCCATCGCCTCGAAGGCGTTGCGGATCGGCTGCACGGCGAAGGGCAGGGAATAGACCATCGAGCCGATCACCAGGCCTTCGAAGGTGAAGGCCAGGGTGCGGACGCCGAACGGGTGCAGCAGGGTCATCAGCGGGCTGGCCGGGGCCAGCAGGATCAGCAGATAGAAGCCCAGCACGGTCGGCGGCAGCACGATCGGCAGGGCGGCGACGGCGGCGACGATCTCCTTCCACCACGAGCGCCTTCGCGCCAGCCACCAGGCTAGCGGCGTGGCGACGATGAGCAGCAGCGCCGTGGTCAGGGCCGCCAGTCGCACCGTGGTCCAGATCACCTCGAGCATGGTCAGCGCGCCGCGTAGCCGTGGCGCTTGATGATGGCGACGGCGGCGGGGCTCTTCAGATAGGCGAGGAAGGCCTTGGCGGCGGGGTTGCTCTCGCCGGTGCGCAGCAGGATCGCCTGCTGGTCGATCGCGGCGTGATCGGCGGCCGGCACGATCCAGCGCGAGCCGGCCGGTTCGTTGATCACCTGCGATAGGGCCACGAAGCCAAGTTCCGCCGCGCCGGTCCGCACGAACTGATAGGCCTGGGTGATCGACGAGCCGGTGACGATCTTCGGCTTCACCGCCTCATAGAGCTTGCGCCTGGTCAGGGTCTGGACGGCGGCGAGGCCGTAGGGGGCGGCGGCCGGGTCGGCGATCGCCAACCTTTCGAACCTGCCGCTCGACAGCACCGCGCCCTTGGCGTCGACCAGGCCCGGGGTCCTGGAATAGAGCACCAGCTTGCCGACCGCGTAGGTGAAGCGCGTGCCGGGCACGCCCAGGCCGTCCCGCTCGGCCTTCCGGGGCCGGTCGGCGTCGGCCGACAGGAACACCTCGTACGGCGCCCCGTGCGCGATCTGGGTGTAGAACTGGCCGGACGAGCCGAAACTCAAGGTCGCCGTGTGGCCGGTCTTGGCCTTGAAGGCGGCGGCGATCGCCTGGGCCGGCTCGGTGAAGTTGGCGGCGACCGCGACCTGGGTGTCGGCCGCCAGGGCGGGCGCGACGGGCAGGGTGAGGGCGGCCAGCAGGGCCAGGCCGAGACTCTGACGGCGACCGGGGATCATGAGGGCTTCCTCGCCAGGCTTGGGGCACGTTATGTAGCTCGACTGCCGAACGATTGTCATCCGGATCCTGGGTCGGCGAGGACACCAGCATGCGGACCTTGATCGTCGTCGCCGGCCTGGCGCCCCGCCGCTCTCGCTTCGAGGGATCGAGGATCGCCGCCCATGCTCAAGGTTGAGCGCGGCTTTTGGCTGGACGGCGCAAGCGCCCAGCATTTGTTCGGCGCAGCTTCCAGGCGCCCAAAAGCTGAGCGCTCTTGAGGATCACCTAGGCCGCCGTCGCAAAAGCGTTGCCGGTCCTTTTCGCAATATGTCTAGACATATGCATCACGTGAGCTGATCCGGGGTCAGCCTCCCCGTGGTGAAAAGGGGATAATAAAATGAACACTCGCATCAACAGCATCGGCCGCCGCTCGAGCCTGGGCGCGACGTCGCTCCGCGCCGTGCTCCTGGCCAGCGCCATGTCGGCGACGGCGGGCGTGGCCCTGGCCCAAGAGGCCGCGCCAGACGCCGCCAATTCGAGCCAGGTCGAAGAAATCATGGTGACCGCGCTGAAGCGCAACACCCAACTTCAAGACACCCCGATGTCGATCTCGGCGGTGACCGGCGAGACCCTGGAAAAGACCGGGGCGGTGAGCATGGCTGAATACGCCAAGTTCGTGCCCAGCCTCAAGCTCTCAGATGACGGCCCCGGCCGCACCCGCATCGCCATCCGCGGCATCCAGGGCGCCGGCGAGGCCATGGTCGGCGTGTTCTACGACGAAACCCCGATCACCGGTTCGGTGGGCGTGTCCAGCGACGCCGGCGGCCGCAGCCCCGACACCAGCGCCACCGACGTCGAGCGCATCGAGGTGCTGCGCGGCCCGCAAGGCACGCTGTTCGGCGGCAGCACCATGGCCGGCGCCATCCGCCTGATCTTCAAGAAGCCGACCTCGCAGTACGAGGGCTTCGTCTCCGGCACGGTCACCTCGACCGATGGCGGCGAGAGCAGTAACCAGATCACCGGCATGGTCAATGTGCCGCTGATCAGCGACAAGCTGGCGGCGCGGGTCGTGCTCTACAACCGCGAGAACGGCGGCTGGCTGGAGAACACCTTCCTCCATCTCAAGAACATCAATTCCTCGACGGTGAAGGGCGGCCGGCTGATGGTCCGCTTCACCCCGACCGACGACCTGACCATCGACGCCGCCGTGCACGTTCAGAAGACCGACGCGGTGTCGAACAACAACTGGAACCCGGGCGCCGGCAAGTACGTCCAGGCCAGCAAGCTGCTGCTGCCCTATAACGAAGACACCCGGATCTATTCGCTGACCGCCAACTGGGATCTGGGCAAGGTCAAGCTGACCGGCAACACCTCGTACTTCTACGGCCGCTCGATCTACGCCGCCGACGACACCAACTTCGTCAACGGCTATCGCACCGTGGCCCAATGCTCGACCTATCTGAAGACCACCTGCGTCGCCAACACCCCGACCTACGCCAACTACCTGGCCATGGTGAACAGCTACTATCCGGCGGCGATCTACTATCCGTCGAAGTCGACCAACTGGACCAACGAGCTGCGGCTGTCGTCCAACACCGATGGTCCGCTGAGCTGGACGGTGGGCGCCTATATCGAGAACCGCATCGAATATATCGAGAGCTCGGACGTGCTGGCCGATGAGTCGACCGGCATCATCAAGACGCCGATCAAGTTCATCTATCACCGCTATATCGATGACCACCTGACCCAGAAGGCGGTGTTCGGCGAGGTGTCGTACGACCTTAGTTCCAAGCTCAGCATCACCGCCGGGGGGCGTTATTTCAGCTATCACAAGACCGTCGGCGGGGCGACGGACATCGGCTGGGACCTGATCGGCGCGCCGACCAAGCCCTTTACGGTGGTGGAGGCCAAGGAGAACGGCTCCATCTTCAAGGTCAACGCCGACTACGACATCACCGACGACGTCATGGTCTATGGCAGCATCTCCGAGGGCTTCCGCCCCGGTGGCGTCAACCAGGTGATCGGCCTGGCCGCCGACCTGACGCCCTACGACTCCGACAGCCTGACCAACTACGAACTGGGCGCCAAGACCGCCTGGTTCAACCACATGCTGATCGTCAACGCCTCGATCTATCAGATCGACTGGAAGAACATGCAGGTCAGCGGCCGTACGCTGAACAACGCCTTCAGCTTCATCTCCAACGCGGGCGCCGCCAAGGTGAAGGGCGCGGAGATCGAGATCACGGCCACGCCGATCCACGGCCTGCTGTTCAGCGCCAACGCCAGCTACAACGACGCCAAGCTGACCGAGGACCAGGTCAATTCCAGCGTCGCCTCGACGGGCCGGGCCGGCGACCGCATCCAGAACATCCCCAAGGTGTCGGGTGCCTTCTCGGCCCAATACACCCACGACCTGAAGGACGGGCTGCAAGGCTTCGTGCGCGGCGACATCAACTATGTCGGCTCGTCGTTCTCCGAACTGCGGCCGACCAATGCTTTCCGGATGAAGAACCCGTCCTACAGCCTGACCAACCTGCGGGTCGGGGTGGAGTCCAACGAAGCTGGCTGGGAAGCGGCGGTGTTCGTCAACAACCTGTTCAACGCCGTGGCCATCACCCGTATCACCAACTCGTCGACCACGCCGGTCGGCGGCTCGGCGGTCAGCGCCATGCCGCGGACCATCGGGGCCAGCGTCACCAAGCGCTTCTAGACGTCCCAGTTCTCGCGCCCCGGCCGGCCTCCGGCCGGGGCCTTGTTCTGTCACCAAGATTAAAGGTTTAGGGAATGGCTCAGCGAATTGACTTCAAGACCCTGGCGATGGGGGCGGCCTCGGCGCTGGCCATCCTGCTGGCCTCCGCGGCTCCGGGCGTGGCCCTGGCCGAGGCGCCCACCCCGATCTCGGTGCTGGGCCACAATCCCGGCGACGACTACTACCTGGCCAATTACGAGGACTCGATCGGCTATTTTCACAAGCTGGCCGCCTCGACCGACCGCATGAAGATGTTCACCGCCGGCAAGACCACCCAAGGCAAGGTGATGGAATATGCGGTGATCTCGTCGCCCGCCAACCTGGCCAAGCTCGACCACTATATCGACCTCTCCAAGAAGCTGGGGGCCGTGAAGGGGCTGACCGACGACCAGGCCAAGGCCCTCGCGGCCGAAGGCAAGGTGATCATCCACATCGACGGCGGCATGCACGCCTCGGAAGTGGCCGATCACCAGCTGCCGATCGCCTTGGCCTACAAGCTGGTCTCGGCCCAGAACGACGCCGAGATCGACGCCATCCTCGACAATGTCATCCTGGTGCTGTGGCCGACCCTCAATCCCGACGGCCAGGACATGATCGTCGACTGGTACCGCAAGAACCTCGGCTCCAAGTACGAAACCAGCAAGATGCCGTGGCTGTACCAGGAGTATGTCGGCCACGACAACAATCGCGACGGCTACATGCTCAACATGATCGAGAGCCAGGTCGTCACCAAGGCCGAGCAGAGCTACGCCCCGCAGATCTGGTACTCGCAGCACCAGACCGCGCCGTTCCCGGCCCGCATCTGGATGCCGCCGTTCGCCGATCCGATCTCGTCGAACATCAGCCCCTATATGCGCATCTGGACCAACGCCATCGGCACCAACATGATGGCGCGGTTCGAGAAGGAGCAAAAGCCGGGCGCGATCGCCATGGCCCGCTTCGACAACTGGTACGCCGGCTTCCTCGACTACACCCACGTGTTCCGCAACACGATGTCGTTCTTCACCGAAACCGCCCACGACTCGGCGACGCCCAAGACCTCGAAGGTCTCGGACTTCCCCAAGAACATGCAGGATCTGAAGGCCACCATCTGGTACCCGAGCCCCTGGAAGGGCGGCGAGTGGCGGCTGAAGGACTCGGTCGACTACATGGTCACCGCCTCGATGTCGGTGCTGGAGACCGGGGTCAAATATCGCGAGACCCTGCTGTACAACCGCTATCAAGCCGGCCGCGACAACATCAAGAAATACAGCACCGAAGGCCCGTTCGCCTATGTGATCCCGGCCGGCCAGGCCGACATGAACGAGGCGGCCCTGCTGGCCCAGAAGTTCATCGATCACGGCCTCGACGTGCACCAGGCCAAGACCGCCGGCACCGTGGGCGGGACGTCCTATCCGGCCGGCTCGTTCGTGGTGCTGATGGACCAGCCGTTCGCCGGCCTGGCCAAGGAACTGCTGGAGCCGCAAAAATACCCCGACGCCATCCTCGGCGGCGACGGCAAGCCGGTGGACCTGCCCTATGACGTCACCGGATGGACGCTGTCGATGCAGATGGGCGTCAAGGTCGATCCGGTGACGACCGTGGTCGCCCCGGCCGAACGCGCGGCCCTGACCCAGGTGGCCAAGGCCGAGGGCGTCAAGGGCGGCGTGGCCGGGACCGGCGGCGCCTTCACCCTCGACCGCAAGGTCAATGGCAGCTTCTCGGCGATGAACGACGTGGCCAAGGCCGGCGGCAAGCTGGCCTTCGCCGACAACGGCGACATCGTCGTCCGCGGCCTGGGCAAGGCGGTGATGCAGACCATCGCCGCCGACAACGGCGTGGTCGCCACGGCGGTGAAGAGCGCGCCCAAGGCCGTGGCGGTGAAGAAGGCCAAGGTCGGCCTCTACCGCCAGTGGGGGTCGAACATCGACGAGGGCTGGACCCGCTGGATCCTCGAGAAGTACGACTACGCGCCGAGCAGCGTCTATAACGCCGACGTCAAGGCCGGGAAGCTGAAGGCCAAGTACGACGCCATCATCCTGCCCGATCTGGGCGGCCGCGGCGCGGCCGGGCCGCTGGGCTCGCTGAAGGACGGCATCAAGGCCGAGGACGCCCCGGCCCCTTACTCGGGCGGTATCGGCGACGACGGCGGCGAGGCCCTGAAGGCCTTCGTGGCCGAGGGCGGCACCCTGGTGGCGCTGAACAACGCCTCGGACGCGGTGATCGACCTGTTCGCCCTGCCGGTGACCAACATCCTCAAGGGCGTGAAGAGCGAGGAGTTCTTCTGCTCGGGGGCGTTGCTGCAGATCCAGCTGGGCGAGGCCGCCTCGGCCACCGCCGGCCTGCCGAGCGATCCGATCGTGATGTTCGAGCGCGGCCCCGCCTTCGCGGTGAAGGACGGCTTCAAGGGCAAGGTGCTGGCCTCCTATGCGGCGGAGGGCAATCCGCTGCGCAGCGGCGTCCTGCTGCATCCCGAGAAGATCGCCGGCAAGGCCGCGGCGCTGGAAGTCCAGTACGGCAAGGGGACCATCTACCTCTACGGCTTCAAGCCGCAGTGGCGGGCCCAGAGCCACGGGACCTACAAGTTCGTGTTCAACACGCTGTACAAGTAGAGTTCGACCTTCCCTGGAAGAACGAGGCGGCCCCTTCGCGGGGGCCGCCTTTTTCGTGTCCGCGGCGGCGTCCCTCGGCCGCCATTGAGGGCGACGTCGACCGGTGACGTCTGATCCATGGGGGCTTGGGATCGCGTCCATGCGACGCGTCTAGAGCGCCCATCATGTCGCCGCATCTGCGCCGGGGGGCGCGTCTTCGATGAGCCAAAGCGCTCGCACGATCGCCATCGTGCTGCACGACCTTCCGCTAGGGGGATCCGAACGCATCGCCGTGCGGCTGGCCAACCGCTGGGCCGCCTCGGGGCGGACGGTGACATTGTTCTGCGGCGCCCGCGAGGGCCCGCTGGCCGAGCTGATCGACGCCGGGGTCGAGGTGGTGGAATGCGATCCGCCCATTCCGCGCGGTCCCGGCTCGCGCAAGCGGCTGGCGCGGGCCGCGGCGGCCTATGTCGCCGCCCGCCGGCCCGACATCCTGTTCGTGCCGGGCAACTATCACTGGCCGGTGCTGTCGGCGCTCGACGCGCTGCCCACCGATCAGCGGCCCGGCGTGGTCGCCCAGATCAGCACGCCCCTCTACCGCCATGGGCGCGGCAAGATCGCCCAGATCCCCTACAATCTCCGGACCCGCCGGCAATTTCGCAACGTCGATCGGGCGATCTCCTTGTCGGCCGAGATGACCAAGGACGCCGACCACGTCCTCGGGCGGCGGATCACCCAGTGCATTCGCTTGCCGGCCTTGGACGACCAGGACCATGCCTTCCTCCCCAGCGCCGACGGCAAGATCATCCTCGCGGCTGGGCGTCTGGTCGCGGAAAAGGGCTTCGACCTCGCCCTGCGCGCCTTCGCCCAACTCGATGACGAGGCCGCGCGCCTGGTGGTCGTCGGCGAGGGGCCGGACCGCGCCAAGCTGGCGGCGCTGGCGATCGAGCTGGGCGTGGCCGACCGGGTGACGTTTCCGGGCTATGTGCCGGATGTCCGGCCGTGGCTGCGGGCCGCTCGCGCCTTTCTGCTCACCTCCTATTACGAGGGCTACGCGGCGGTCATCGTCGAGGCGCTCGGCGCCGGGCGTCCCGTCGTCAGCACCGATTGCACGGCGGCGGCCCGGGAGTTGCTGACGTCCGCCCCGGTCGGCCACGTAGCGCCGATCGGCGACGTCTCCGCCCTGGCGGAAGGCCTGCGCCAGGTGCTGGCCAAGCCCGCGCCCGATCCGCACGCCCTGGCCAGTCTCGTGGCCGACTATCGGATCGGCCCGATTTCCGACGCCTATCTCCAGGTGTTCGACACCGTCGTGGCCGTGCGGCTGGGAGCGGCGTCCGCGGCGCCGCTCAAGACCGCCGCGCGCGTTTTCGCCATTCCCGTTGGACGTCCAGCGCCAGCGATGCTGGCGACACCACAAGCCGCTTGGCGTCGATCAGCGTAACCGGACCGGCCGCCGACAGGGTGTGGAAGCCCGCCACGTGCCGGCCGAAACCGGCCGGGGCGGTGATCGCCTCGCCGGCCTGGGCCTCGAAGCGGTCCGGGGTCAGCACGGTGATGGTCAGCGGGCGGATCGCGCCGCCATAGGTTTTCCGGCAGTCCTGCACCGGCAGGACGATGGCGCCGTCGACGACGACCGGCGTGCCGCCGGGGCGGGCGCTCGACGGATCGAGACGGACGGGATTGCCCGGATGGGGCGTCCAGGGACCGGTGATCGACTCGGCGAAGGCCACGTGCAGAGCGCCGACCTTGGCCGCCCGGGTGGTGGCCGGGGTGTAGAACAGCCACCACAGGCCGTCATGGAACAAGGGCGTGGCGTCGATCGCCACCTGGTCCAGGTCGATCGTCTGGACCGGCGTCCAGCGGGTGGGGAAGTCGTCGGCGCGATAGAGGGTCAGCTTGCCGGAGCGATGGGCCTCGGGAAGCATGTAGGTCTCACCGCCGGTCTCGATGAGGAACGGATAGGACAGGTGCCACGGTTCCTTGAGGGCCGGCTGGCGATCGAGCAGATCGAGGTCCTGATCATAGGTCAGCACCTCGATGGCGCCGACCCGATCGCGATAGTCATAGATCTCGACGAACACGTAGAGCCGGCCGTCGCGCCACACTCCGAACGGATCGGCGAAGAACCGCAGCGAGCCCGGATCCGGCAGCCAGATCACCTCGTGCTGGGCCAGAGCCCCGGCCGGCAGCAGATCCTTCAGCGGCGCGCGAACCATGCCGACGCGCCACATGTCTTTTACGAGCGCCAAGCGGCCGGCTCCTGTTCGCAGAGGCGCCCATCATGGCAGGCCGTCGCGGCCGGACAAACGCCAAAGGCGTTTCAGACCGTCGCGGTCAACCCGATCAGATAGCCGGTGGCCCGGCCGTCGAGGGTCAGGACCTCACCCCCGCCGTCGATCCGCGCGGCGTCGTAACGGCCCAGCGTTTCCGAGCGGCCGCCCAGGGTCAGCCGCGCTTCGCCCTCGGCCAGCACCAGCAGCGTCAGGGAGGTCGTCAGCGGGACCTGGATCGGGTCGGCGACGATCCACCGCGACACCGTCGCCGTGACGGCGCCGCGGCGGGTCATGACATTGAGGTCGACGACCGGGGCGATCACCTCGGCGGCGCAGTCGAGGTCACCAGGAAAGGCGTAGGGGCCGGCGGCGGCATCCAGCGCCACGGGCTCGCGCCCCTCGATCGTCAGCCGCATCGCGCCCTCGAGCACGGTGAGGATGCGGTCGACGCCGGGGAAGCGTGAGAACGGTCCCCCGGCCGAGACCTCGGCCAGGCTCACCCGCCAGTCGAAGTCGAAACCGCCGCTCCCCGGAAAGGCCGCCACCTCGCGCGTCGTCCCGCCGCCGTTCTTCCACGGCTGGGCGAGGCGGTCGGCGGCGGGGAGGGCGGTCAGCCTCATCCCAGGATGCCGGGCAGGTCCAGGCCCTTGTCGCGGGCGCAGTCGATGGCGATGTCGTAGCCGGCGTCGGCGTGGCGCATGACGCCGGTGGCCGGGTCGTTCCACAGCACCCGGGCCAGGCGCTTGGCGGCGGCCTCGGTGCCGTCGGCGACGATGACCATGCCGGCGTGCTGCGAGAAGCCCATGCCCACCCCGCCGCCATGGTGCAGCGACACCCAGGTGGCGCCCGAGGCGGTGTTGAGCAGGGCGTTGAGCAGCGGCCAGTCCGACACCGCGTCCGAGCCGTCGCGCATCGCTTCGGTCTCGCGGTTGGGCGAGGCGACCGAGCCTGAGTCGAGGTGGTCGCGGCCGATGACGATCGGGGCTTTCAGTTCGCCGCTGGCGACCATCGCGTTGAAGGCCAGGCCGAGGCGATGGCGGTCGCCCAGGCCCACCCAGCAGATCCGGGCCGGCAGGCCCTGGAACTTGATCTTGGCGGCGGCCATGTCGAGCCAGTTGTGCAGGTGGGGATTGTCGGGGATCAGTTCCTTGACCTTGGCGTCGGTCTTGGCGATGTCCTCCGGATCCCCCGACAGCGCCACCCAGCGGAACGGCCCGATGCCGCGGCAGAACAGCGGCCGGATATAGGCCGGCACGAAGCCGGGGAAGTCGAAGGCCTTGGCGACGCCCTCTTCCAGCGCCATCTGGCGGATGTTGTTGCCGTAGTCGACGGTCGGCACGCCGGCCACCTGGAAGTCGAGCATCGACTGGACGTGGACGGCCATCGAGGCGCGGGCGGCCTTGTCGACCGAGGCCGGGTCGCGTTCACGGGCGCTGGCCCACTGGTCCAGGGTCCAGCCGGCCGGCAGATAGCCGTTGATCGGGTCGTGGGCGCTGGTCTGGTCGGTCAACAGATCGGGCCGGACGCCGCGCTGGAACATCTGGGGCAGCAATTCGGCGGCGTTGCCCAGCAGGCCGACCGAGACCGGAGTCTTGTCGCGGCACGATTGCTCGATCCAGGCCAGGGCCTCGTCGAGGCTCTCGGTGGCCTTGTCCAGATAGCCGGTGCGC
>JAQGIN010000183.1 GCA_028291125.1 Caulobacter sp. | reverse complement strand
CGACGCCCGAACGGGCGGCGTCGGTCTCTTCGGTGGCGCGGACCACGATCCGGGTGCCGTCGATCTGCTCGACGACGCCGGTGCGCTTGGCGATGACCACGGCGCCGGAGTCGCGGGCGACCACGGCCTCCATGCCGGTGCCGACCAGCGGCGCGTCGGACTGCACCAGCGGCACGGCCTGACGTTGCATGTTCGAGCCCATCAGGGCGCGGTTGGCGTCATCGTTTTCGAGGAACGGGATCAGGGCCGCGGCCACCGAAACCACCTGACGCGGCGAGACGTCCATCAGGTCGACGGTGTCCTTGGGCAGCAGGGTCGGGTCGCCGTTGATCCGGCCGGGCACCAGGTCGTCGACGATCTCGCCGTTCAGCACCTTGATGTTCGACTGGGCGATGACGTGCTTGGATTCCTCCATGGCCGACATGTAGACGACCTCGTCCTGCGGACGGCCGTCCTTCACGCGACGGTACGGGCTCTCGATGAAGCCGTACTTGTTGACCCGCGCGTGGGTCGCCAGGGAGTTGATCAGGCCGATGTTCGGGCCTTCCGGGGTCTCGATGGGGCAGATCCGGCCGTAGTGGGTCGGGTGCACGTCGCGGACTTCGAAGCCGGCGCGTTCGCGCGTCAGACCACCCGGGCCAAGCGCCGAGAGACGGCGCTTGTGGGTGATTTCCGACAGCGGGTTGGTTTGGTCCATGAACTGCGACAGCTGCGAGGAGCCGAAGAATTCGCGAACGGCGGCCGCGGCCGGCTTGGCGTTGATCAGGTCGTGCGGCATCACGGTGTCGATGTCGACGGACGACATGCGTTCCTTGATGGCGCGTTCCATGCGCAGCAGGCCGACGCGGTACTGGTTTTCCAGCAGTTCGCCGACCGAACGCACCCGACGGTTGCCGAGGTTGTCGATGTCGTCGATCTCGCCGCGGCCGTCGCGCAGGCCGACCAGCAGCTTGAGCACCGCCAGCACGTCTTCCTTGCGCAGGGTGCGGATGTCGTCCGGAGCGTCGAGCTCCAGGCGCATGTTCATCTTCACCCGGCCCACAGCCGACAGGTCGTAGCGTTCGCTGTCGAAGAACAGCGACTTGAACATCGCCTCGGCGGCTTCCACCGTCGGCGGCTCGCCCGGGCGCATGACGCGATAGATGTCGAACAGCGCGTCCTCGCGGACGGCGTTCTTGTCGACCCGCAGAGTGTTGCGCATGTAGGCGCCAACCGTGACGTGGTCGATGTCGAGCACGTCGATGGTCGAGAAGCCTTGCTCGGCCAGGGCCTCGATCGAGGCCACGTCCAGCTCGTCGCCGGCTTCGGCGTAGATCTCGCCGTTCTCGGGATTGACGGCGTCGCGGGCCAGATAGCGGCCGGTCAGGGCCTCGGGGGCCAGCAGCAGGGTCTTGAGACCGCCGTCGGCCAGCTTCTTGGCCTGACGGGCGGTGATCTTGATGCCGCCGGGAGCCACTTCTTCGCCGGTGTCGGCGTCGATGAGGGCGAATTCCGGCTTCACGCCGCGCCAGCGTTCCGGCTTGTAGGGGGTGGCCCAGCCTTCGGCGCCGGCGGCGGTGCGCTTCTCGAAGGGCACGACGTCGTAGAAGGTGGTCAGGATCTCTTCACCGTCCATGCCCAGGGCGTAGAGGAAGGTGGTGGCCGGCAGCTTGCGGCGGCGGTCGATGCGGACATAGACCACGTCCTTGGCGTCGAACTCGAAGTCGAGCCACGAGCCGCGATACGGGATCACCCGGGCGGCGAACAACAGCTTGCCCGAGGCGTGGGTCTTGCCCTTGTCGTGGTCGAAGAACACGCCGGGCGAGCGGTGCATCTGCGAGACGATCACCCGCTCGGTGCCGTTGACGATGAAGGTGCCCTTCTCCGTCATCAGCGGGATGTCGCCCATATAGACGTCCTGCTCCTTGATGTCCTTGACGGAGCGGGCGCCGGTCTCTTCCTCGGTTTCGAAGACGATCAGGCGAAGCTTGACCTTCAGCGGCGCCGCGAAGGTCATGTCGCGCTGGATGCATTCCTCGACGTCGTACTTGGGCTCTTCGAATTCGTACGAGACGTATTCGAGCACCGCGCGCTCGTTGAAGTCCTTGATCGGGAAGACGGACTTGAAGACCGCCTCGATGCCCTCGTCGCGACGCACGCCCGGGCGCACCTCGCGTTGCAGGAACTGTTCGTAGGAGGAGCGCTGAACCTCGATGAGGTTCGGCATCTGCACAGCCTCGGGGATGCGGCCGAACGACTTCCGGATCCGCTTCTTGCCGGTGAACGATTGCGCCATTTATGTTTCCCTGGGTGCGGACGAGGTCCGCGCCAAATTTTCCGCGACGACGGCCCGGACAAAATCCGAACGATCGCTGTCCATGCGTCCACCCTCTAGCCGCACCCCGGACAAGGGCGCGTCGGACGCTGGAAATCCCCCGACAAAACAACCGGAAACCGGCTCAGTCGTCGGGGCGCCCCTTCGCGCTGGTCGGAGGGCGGCGGACCGCGCCTCGGGGCGTCAGAAGCGGGCGCGCATAGCTGCGCCCCGCTGAATCTCTTCGTGAAGTGCGGGGATATAGGGGATGGCTGTGGATAAGGGAAGGGGCCTTCGCACTTTTCGCGCGTCAAATCGGCGCGAGATCGCCTGCAAGGCGGCGCCCGCCCTAGGTCTTGCGCAGGGCCTTGGCGACCAGCGAAACGCCCAGACCGATCAGGCAGACGAAGAAGGCCACCTTGGCCAGCCAGCCCGCCACGTCGACGACGAAGCCGAGCACGCCGAACACGATCATCAGCACGAGAAGAACGCCGGCGAGCTTGAGCATGGAGACGAGAACTCGGCTGAGGATGAAAGACCGGTCCAGCCTAGTCAGGCCCAGCCCCGGCGGTCAACCGACGGCCAGGCCATGGCCGCCGACCGGCGTGGTGGTGGCGATCATCTCCATGCCGGCGATCAGCGACCGGGCCTTGGCGATGGCCGCCTTCACCGCCGGCAGCGCCAGCGACGCCTGGTGGCTGGCCGCGCTGTCCCAGACCTCGGTGATCCAGATCACGTCGGCGGCCTTGGTATCCTGGGCGACGACATAGCTGAGGCAGCCGGGCATGGCGTCGACGCTGTCTAGCAGAATGGCGATCAGGGCGTCGCGCTGGCCGGGGGCGGCGGTCATCTTGCCGATCAGTCCGTACATGGCTTGGCCTTTTCCGGCGGTGGCGGGCGCCGCGGCGCCCAGGGCGACGAGCGCCGTCGCGCCGATGAGGAGATCCCGCCGCTCGATGGTCATGGCGTCACTCTAGCGAAAGCCGCCCAAAACGAAAACGGCCCCGGAGGTTTCCCTCCGGGGCCGCTGTCTTGTCCGATCCGGCCGAGGCCGGCGGCGATCCTTCCGCGTCGAGACGCGGGCGGGATTACTTGATCGAGACGGTCGCGCCGGCTTCGGTCAGCTTCTTGGCGACTTCTTCGGCGACTTGCTTGGAGACGTTCTCGACGACGTTCTGCGGAGCGCCTTCGACCAGGTCCTTGGCTTCCTTCAGGCCGAGGTCCGGACGGACGCCGCGGACTTCCTTGATCACGTTGATCTTCTTGTCGCCACCG
>JAQGIN010000528.1 GCA_028291125.1 Caulobacter sp. | reverse complement strand
TTCGTGGCCGGTGCACAGCGCCGCGTCGTCCGAGGCCAGGAACAGCACCAGGGCGGCGACGTTCTCGGGGACCAGGCGGCCCTTCAGGCATTGGGCGGCGACGATCTCGGCCTCGCCTTCCGGCGTGTACCACTTCTCCTGGCGCCGGGTCTTGACGTTGCCGGGCACCACGCAGGTGACGCGGATGTCGTCGGGACCCAGTTCGCGGGCCAGGGCCCGGGTCATGCCCTCGATGCCGGCCTTGGCGGTCTCGTACAGCACCAGGTCGGGCAGGCCGAGGTGCCAGGAGATCGAGCCGAAATTGATGATCGCCCCGCCGCCGCGCCGGGCCATGCCCGGGGCCACGGCCTGGGCCGCGAACAGCATGTGGCGCAGGTTCACGCCGATGCGGTTGTCCCAATAGGCGGGGGTGATGTCGGCCAGGCTGTGGCGGTCGTCATTGCCGGCGTTGTTGACCAGCACGTCGACGTCGCCGATTTCGGCCAGGGTCGCCTTCAGGGCCGCGAGATCCATCAGGTCGCACGTCTTGTAGACCGGCGCGATCGGCGCGCCCGACAGCTGCTCGACCAGGGCCTGGGAGTCGGCGTCGACGATGTCGAGGAAGATCACCTCGGCGCCCTGGCGCACGAAGCCGGCGACGAGGCCGGCGCCGATGCCGCTGCCGCCGCCGGTGACGACGACGCGCTTGCCCTTGAGGCTGGGGTAAATCGCTGAATTCATGCCGCTCACGACCACGAGTACGAGGTCTTGGTCTGGGTGTAGAACTCGACCGCCGCGAAGCCCTGCTCGCGGGCGCCGTAGCTGGAGCCCTTCGAGCCGCCGAACGGCACGTGGTAGTCGACCCCGGCGGTGGCCAGATTGACCATGGTCATGCCGGCCCGCATGTGGCGCTGGAAGTGGCGGGCGTATTTCAGCGAGGTGGTGGCGATGCCGGCCGACAGGCCGAACTCGCCGGAATTGGCGACCTCCAGGGCCTCGTCATAGTCCTTGACCCGGATGGTCGAGGCGACCGGGCCGAACACCTCCTCGGTGTTGATCCGCTGGTCGCGATGGGTGTCGGCGATCAGGGCCGGCTGCACGTACCAGCCGGGGGTGTCGAGCTTCAGCCGGCCGCCGCCGGTGACCAGGCGGCCGCCGTCGCCGGTGGCGATGTCGATGTAGTTGTAGCTCTGCTCCATCTGCTCCTGGTTCACGGCCGGGCCGATCTGGGTGTTGGGGTCCAGGGCGTTGCCGACCCGCAGGGCGGCGACCTTCTCGGCCAGGGCGGCGACGAAGCGATCGTGGATGGCGTCGGTGACGATCAGCCGCGACGAGGCGGTGCAGCGCTGGCCGGTGGCGAAGTACGAGCCGTCCAGGGCGATGGCCACGGCGCGCTCGAGGTCGGCGTCGTCGAGGATGATCAGCGGGTTCTTGCCGCCCATCTCCAGCTGCACCCGGGCCTGGCGAGCCATGGCCGCCTGGCCGACCTTGCGGCCGACCAGTTGCGAGCCGGTGAACGAGATGGCGTCGACGCCGGGATGGTCGACCAGCTTGCCGCCCATGCCGCCGCTGCCGAAGATCATGTTGAACACGCCCTTGGGCGCGCCGCACTCATAGATGATCTCGGCCAGGGCGGCGGCGGTGGCCGGGGTCGGGCCGGCCGGCTTGATGACCACGGTGTTGCCGAAGGCCAGGGCCGGGGCGCTCTTCCAGGCCGGGATGGCGATCGGGAAGTTCCAGGGGGTGATCAGGCCATAGACGCCGACCGCCTCGCGATAGGTCTGGATCTCGACGCCGGGGCGGGTGGAGTCCAGGTTCTGGCCGTGGCGGCGCAGGGCCTCGCCGGCGAAGTACTTGAAGATCCGACCGGCGCGACCGACCTCGCCGACGCCCTCGGGCAGGGTCTTGCCCTCCTCGCGCGACAACAGCTCGCCCAGCTCCTTGGCGCGCCTCAGGATGGTGTCGCCGACCTTGTCGAGCAGGTCGAAGCGCACTTCCGGCGAGGCCTGCGACCAGGCCGGGAAGGCGGCGCGGGCGGCGTCGACGGCGGCGTTGACCACCTCCTCGCCGCCGTTGGGCACGCGGGCCACGACCTCGTTGGTGTCGGAGGGATTGCGGCTCTCGACCGGGGTGTCGGCGACGACGCGTTCGCCGCCGATGAAATGGTGCAGGGTCTGGGTCATCCCCGGCTCCTTCTGGAAAGGGTCATACGGTTACAGCAGGCCGCGGCCGGCCAGATTGCGCATCAGGGCGGTGACGCCGAACGTCCACGGCAGCGCGTCGTGGCAGTGGACGACCTGGTTCTCCAGAACGCCCAGCCGGGGGGTCGAGACCCGCACCCGGTCGCCGATCTTGTGGGTGAAGCCCTGGCCGGGGGTGTCGCGGTCCTGGATCGGCGCGAACATCGTGCCCAGGAACAGGGCGAAGCCGTCGGGATACTGGTGATGCTTGCCCAGGGCCTGGCCGGCCAGGTCGGCGGGGTCGCGGCTGATCAGGCTCATATTGCTGTGGCCGGTGAGCACGAAATTGTCACGGCCGGTGATCTCCAGGCTGACCTCGGCGGCGCGGACGTCGTCGAGACCGAAACTCGCATCGAACAAGCGCACGAACGGGCCAATGGCGCAGGAGGCGTTGTTGTCCTTGGCCTTGCTCAGCAGCAGGGCCGAGCGGCCCTCGAAGTCGCGCAGATTGACGTCGTTGCCCAGGGCCGCGCCGCGGATATTGCCGGCCCCGTCGCACAGCAACACGACCTCGGGCTCGGGATTGTTCCAGTGGCTGTCGGAGCGCACGCCGACCGCGTCGCCCCAGCCCATCGACGACAGGGTCGGGCCCTTTGTGAAGATCTCGGCGTCGGGGCCGATGGCCACTTCCAGATATTGCGACCACAGGCCGTCGCTGATCAGCGCCGCCTTCAGCCGCGCCGCGCCCTCGGAGCCCGGCCGCACGTTCTTCAGGTCGCCGCCCATGCGTTCGGCCAGCTGGGCGCGGATATTCAGGGCCTCGGCGGCGTCGCCGCGGGCCCGCTCCTCGATCACCCGCTCCAGGGTCGAGACCGCGAAGGTGACGCCGGCCGCCTTCAGGCACTGCAGGTCGACGGGGGCCAGCAGCTTGGCCGGCGCTTCGGCGGTGTCGGCCCAGACCGGGCGGACGTCGAGGGCTTCCAGCGGCCCCAGGTCGGCGCCGCGCGGCAGCGACGCGCCGGGCGCGAAGGCGTTCATCAGCTCGGCGGTGGTCGGGGCGACGGACGAGACGTCCTCGATCCGGCCGCCGCGCACCAGCACCGGCGTCGGTCCGTCGCCGAAATCGATGCGGCCCAGCAGGGTGGCGTCGCGCCAGTCTTCAGGAAGGAATTGCGTCAGGCCCACCACGTCTACTCCCCGTCAAGCGTCTAGCGCCCGAACTCGGCGACGCGCTTGTTGATGCCGGCTGATTTGTTAGCGCTAACATATAGGGTCGCGCAAGCGTCCAACGTCAAACTTCGACCAGACGGCCACCGGTGTCAGCCCCCCGTCGGCGCCGGCCCCGTCGACTCGCGGACGATCAGGGTGTGGGGGTGCATCAGCTGGCGCGGCTCGCCGGTCCCGTCGCGCTTGCGGCGGATCTCCTCCAGCACCAGGTCGACGGCGGCGCGGGCCATGGCGGCGATCGGCTGGTGAACGGTGGTCAGGGCCGGCCAGACATTGGCGGCGATCGAGGTGTCGTCGAAGCCGACGATCGACAGGTCGCCCGGCACGTCCAGGCCCAGGCGGTGGGCCAGGCCGGCGGTGGCGGCGGCCATGTCGTCATTGCCGGCGAAGATGGCGGTCGGGCGGGTCGGGCCGGTCAGCAGCCGCTCGGCCGCCTCCAGGCCCGAGCGATAGGTGAAATAGCCCTGCTCGATCAGGGCGGTCTTGGGATCGAGGCCGGCCGCCGTCAGGGCGGCCAGGAAGCCGTCCAGCCGCTGGTCGCTGCAGGTCTGGTTGGGGTGGCCCTTGATGAAGCCGAAGCGCTTGTGACCGAGGGCCAGCAGATGCTGGGTCAGTTCGAAGGCGGCGGCCTCGTTGTCGATGCGGATGGTGGCCATGTCGGGGCTGGGGCGGCCCGGCGCCACGGCGACGGCGGCGGCGCCGGACGCGCGGATCTCGGCCAGCACCTGCGGCGACTCGCACAGCGGCGGCGGCAGGATCAGGCCGTCGACCCCGGTCTTCAGCAGCCGGGTCAGGGTGGCGCCGGCCAGTTCCGGCTCGGCGCACTTCTCGATCACCACCTGGGCCCCGGTGCGGCTGCTCTCGTCCAGCGCCCCGACCAGGAACTCCGACAGATAGCCGGTCGAGGGGTTGTCGTAGAGCAGGCCGATGCGGAACGGGGCCGAGCCGGCCAGGCTGCGGGCGGCCGGGTTGGGCGCGTAGTTGAGGTCGGTGATCGCCGCCTCGACCAGGGCCCGGGTCTCCGACTTCACCGTCTGCTCGCGGTTGATCACCCGCGACACGGTCATCGGCGACACGCCGGCCCGGGCGGCGACGTCGCGGATCGTCGCGCTCTGGGTGGTGCGGCGTCTCTGACGTTCGGGCCGTTCGGTCATCCGGTTTCCTCTTTATCGGCCGAGCTTAGACCAGTTTGGGGCGGCGGTGGAACTGG
>JAQGIN010000511.1 GCA_028291125.1 Caulobacter sp. | reverse complement strand
CGACGGCTCCGCCCCCCTGCTGCTCTACGGCTACGGCGCCTATGGCTCGGCCATGGAGCCGTCGTTCTCGATCCGCAATCTGTCTTTGGTCGACCGCGGCTGGATATGGGCCACGGCCCACATCCGCGGCGGCTCGGAGAAAGGCTGGGGCTGGTTCCTGGACGGCCGCAAGGACAAGAAGAAGAATACCTTCACCGACTTCATCGCCTGCGCCCAGCATCTGGTCGAGGAAGGCTACGGCAAGGCCGGACACATCGTCGCCTATGGCGGATCGGCCGGCGGGATGCTGATGGGGGCGATCGCCAACATGCGGCCGGACCTGTGGGCCGGGATCATCGCCGCCGTGCCCTTTGTCGACGTGCTGAACACCATGAGCGACACCGACCTGCCCCTGACCCCGCCCGAGTGGCCCGAGTGGGGCAACCCGCTGCAGGACGAGGCCGCCTACGACTACATCGCCTCCTACAGCCCCTACGACAATGTCGCCGCCCTGCCCTATCCGGCGGTGCTGGCCACCGGCGGCCTGTCGGACCCGCGCGTCACCTATTGGGAGCCGGAGAAGTGGACCGCCAAGCTGCGCGACCACACCACCAGCGGCAAGCCGATCCTGCTGAAGATCAACATGGAGGCCGGCCACGGCGGGGCCTCGGGCCGGTTCGAATTCCTCAAGGAGATCGCCTTGGACTACGCCTTCGCGCTGTGGGCGGTCGAGAAGGGCTGGGAGACCGCATGATCATCCGTCCCTCCACCGACGCCGACCTGCCCGCCATCGCCGAGATCTATGGCTGGAACGTGCTCCACGGCCTGGGCACCTTCGAGGAGGAGCCGCCGGCGGTCGCCGAGATGGGCCGCCGCCGCGCCGCCATCCTCGAACGCGGCCTGCCCTATCTGGTGGCCGAACGCGACGGCGCGGTGCTGGGCTACGCCTATGCCGGCCCGTTCCGGCCGCGCGCCGCCTATCGCTACACGGTGGAGGACAGCGTCTATGTCGGCCCGGCGGCGGTGGGCCAAGGTGTCGGCAAGGCGCTGCTGACCGCGCTGATCGCCGCCTGCGAGGACCTTGGCCTGCGCCAGCTGGTGGCGGTGATCGGCGACAGCGGCAACGCCGCCTCGGTCGCCCTGCACGCCGCCCTCGGCTTCCAGACCATCGGCGTCGCCCCGGACATGGGCTTCAAGTTCGGCCGCTGGGTGGACCTGGTGTGGATGCAGCGGCCGCTGAACGGCGGCGGCGCCAACGCGCCCGACGCCCCGGGCCTGGCGCTGGGCGGCGGCTGACGGCCTGGCCAGCGCCTTCGACGCCCCGCTGGGCGGCATGGCCTTCGTTCGGTTGAAGACCGGCTAGGCGCGCCACCTCTGATTGACACCAACCGCGCCATCCCCTTCACTTCGAGCGACGCTTGGAGGACTTGGGATGGCGATATCCGCGCAAATCTTGGCGCTCGCCCTGGCCGCTTCGCCCGAGGTGCTCGACGCCGGCGACCTGGGCCAGATCATCGAACAGAGGGCGACGGAGCCGGCGGCGGCGCTGGCCGGGCGGCGATTCCGCATTTCCATTCCGGTGGTCGACGGCGACAGGCGCAATCTGCGCACCTATCAGAGCCCGGCGCGCTGGCGCTACGACTTCGCCAGCCAGAGCCTGGATATCACCATCGGCCTGGGCCAGATCACGGCCCAGAACTATGACGGCTACGGCCCCCAAGGCCTGGGTCGCCTGCCGCCACTGCAGACCGCCTTCTTCTCCACCCGCGAGCGGCGTGCGCCGATCACACTGAGGCGGCTCACCCCAGGCGGCGGCGACATCACCAACATCGGCGTCAGCAGCGTGGCGGTCAGCCACGGCCTGGCCGTGCCGTTCGACGGCGCCGGCGTCTCCGGCTTCCCGCCAGGCTTCCAACCCTTGATGACCTATCGCGCCAAGCTGCCACGACGGGCGCTGAAGGCGGCGGTCGACGGCCTGCAGCTCGTGCTGGAAGGCGAGCTGACGTCGCTGGCCGACAATCCGCCGCTGCTGTGCGGGAGCTTCCGCGGCGGCCTGCAGGCCAAGGCCGTGACCGGCGATACGCAGATCCTGCTCAGGGACCGCCAATGCTTCCTGACCGCGCGCGTCGTCCGCGCCACCCTGACCCGCGGCTCGGGCCATGCCTTCATGACCTGGGAAGACCGGCCGCGCAGCTGATCGACGCCGCGCCGACGACGCCCATGAAAAAACCCCCGCCGTCGTCGGCGGGGGCTTGATCGGATCGCGACCGCCAAGGCGGCCCGAAGAAGGCCTAGGCGGGCTTGCGGCCGCGCGCGGGCTTGCCGGGGGCGGCCTTAGCCTTGCGGCCGCCTTGGCCGAGGCCGAGCGCCTTGGCCATGGCCGAGCGGGCTTCGCTATAGGCCGGGGCGGTGGTCGGATAGTCGTTGGGCAGACCCCACTTGGCCTTGTACTCGGCCACGGTCATGCCGTGGGTGGTGAGGTGACGCTTCAGCGTCTTGTAGGGCTTGCCGTCCTCGAAGCTGATCAGCGCAT
>JAQGIN010000492.1 GCA_028291125.1 Caulobacter sp. | reverse complement strand
GCGGGCGGTTGGGACTGTCGGACCGCGCCACGCCCCACGCGCTACGCCATTCGTTCGCCACCCACCTGCTGGGGGCCGGGGCCGATCTGCGGGCGATCCAGGAACTGCTCGGCCACGCCTCGCTGTCGACCACCCAGCGCTACACCCAGGTCGACGCCGCCGGCCTGCTGGCCGCCTACGGCAAGGCCCACCCCCGCGCCTGACTTGCAACCCTGGGGGGGCAAGGGTGCGACCGAGGGTGCGACACTGAAGAAATTTAGACTTTACCGCGCCTTAACACCGCGCGCCCAAACAGGGATAACGCGGTAATAGCGCCGCCATGGACGTGCCCCGACATGCCGACGCTGAAGCTCGACGACTTGAAGATCTCCGTCAAGGTGGCCCTGCCTGCCGTCATCCTGACCGTCGTGGCGCTCGCCATCGCCGGGATGGGCGCCATGCAGATGCGCAATACCGAGATCTCCACCAAGCTGCTCATCGAGCAGCGGGCGCCGGTGGAGCTGGAGGCTTCGCGTTTCAATCGCCGGGTGGTCACCATCGGCTACGCCGCCTATCGCACGGTGTCGAACGACGGCGCTTCGGCCGAGGCCAAGCAGGCCAGCGCCGAGATCGACTCCGCCTATGAAGACGCCAAGGCCCGCCTGGCCGCGATGAAGGCGGCGGATCCGTCGACCGCCAAGACCGCCGCCGGCTACCAGACGCGTCTGGACGGCATCTATTCCAGCGGCCGGCAGGGCGCGGACCTTGGCCTGCAGAACGCCGGCGAGGCGGCGAAGATGGTGATGGCGGTGATCGATCCGGACATCGCCTCGCTCAGCGCCGACGTCAGCAAGTTCACCACCTCCCACAGCGACGCCACCAAGGTCATGGTCGCCAAGGCGTCGAAGGACGCCCGCGCCGGCACGATGATGACCATCGGCTTCGCGGTGATCGCCGCCGGCCTGGCCCTGGCCTACGCCATGTGGATCGGCGCCGCCAAGATCTCCAAGCCGATCACCAACCTGTCCAAGACCATGGAGACCCTGGCCCAGGGCAGCGTCGAGGTCGAGGTGGCCGGCGCCCATCGCAAGGACGAGGTCGGAGCCATGGCCCGCTCGGTGCAGGTGTTCAAGGACAACGCCCTGGCCCTGCGCGCCGCCGAAGCCAATCAGCAGCGCCTCAGCGCCGAGACCGAGACCGAACGCCGCCGTAACCAGGAAGTGCTCGAAGCCGCCGCCAAGGAGCAGGCCTTCGTCATGGAGCGCATCGCCACCGGCCTGACCAAGCTGGCCGACGGCGACCTGACCTATCGCGTCGACGAGGACTTCCCCGAGGCCTATCAGCGCCTGCAGTCGGACTTCAACGGCGCCATCACCCAGATGGAAGAGGCGATGCGCACCATCGTCGTCGCCGCCAGCAGCATCGGCGCCGGCAGCGACGAGATCGCCTCGGCCGCCGACGATCTGTCGCGCCGCAGTGAACAGCAGGCCGCCAGCCTGGAAGAGACCGCCGCCGCCCTCGACGAGATCACCGCCACGGTGAAGCGCTCGTCGGCCGGCGCCGTCGAGGCCGCCCGTGTCGTCACCTCGACCCGCGCCGACGCCGAACGCTCCAGCGTCGTGGTCCGCGGCGCCGTCGAGGCCATGAACGAGATCGAGAAGTCGTCCACCCAGATCAGCCAGATCATCGGCGTCATCGACGAGATCGCCTTCCAGACCAACCTTTTGGCCCTCAACGCCGGGGTCGAAGCGGCCCGGGCCGGCGACGCCGGTCGAGGCTTCGCGGTCGTCGCCCAGGAGGTGCGGGCCCTGGCCCAACGCAGCGCCGACGCCGCCAAGGAGATCAAGACCCTGATCTCGTCCTCGACCCAGCAGGTCGGCCAAGGCGTCAGCCTGGTCGGTCAGACCGGCGAGGCCCTGCAGGCCATCGTCACCAAGGTCAGCGAGATCGACGGCCTGGTGAAGGACATCGCCGCCTCGGGGGCCGAACAGGCCACGGGCCTCAACGAGGTCAACGCCGCCGTCAACCAGATGGACCAGACCGTGCAGCAGAACGCCGCCATGGTCGAACAATCCACCGCCGCCTCGCATTCGCTGAAGGGCGAGGCCGGCAACCTGATGCAGATGATCTCGCGCTTCCAGGTCGGCGGCGACCCGGTTGGGGCCCAGGCCTCGGCCGCCCGCCGCACCACCGCCCCGACCCGCGTCCTGGCCACGGCCAACGCCGGCCATCGTCCCGGGGCCAATCCGGTGGCGGCGGCCCGCGCCAAGCTGGCCACCTTCGCCCGCGGCTCGGCCGCGCCGAAGGCCGAGGCCGACAGCTGGGAAGAGTTCTAGACCTCTCCCCAGGCGCCCAAAATCAGAAACCCCGCCGAGCGATCGGCGGGGTTTTTTGCTGCGCCTAGCTTCGGCGATTAGCGGCCCGGCGTGACGTAGCGCACGTCGTTCGGCCGCGTCGTCGGACAGCCGTTCTCGGTGCGGAACACGGTCAGGACCCTGGCCGCCCGCGGCAACTCGCCGAGCCGGCGGGGCGACGGCTTGGTCGGCGCCGCGGCCTGGTCGACGGTCCGGCTCCAGCAGCGATCGGAGCCGTCGATCGCCTGGGCGCGATGGCTGGGCCTGGGAGGAGTGGGCAGCTCGACGACCCGGCCCGACGGGAGCTGGATCGCGGCGGCCATCAGCAGCGTGGACAAAAGCATGGCGGGACTCCGTCTCCGAAACCCCGCCAGCTTATCACCGAACGTCGTTTTTCGTTAGGCTTGCGTAACCCAGCCTTCGACGCCCATGGCCGCCTGGCGTAGGGCTTCCGAACGGGTCGGGTGGGGGTGGCAGGTGCGGGCCACGTCTTCTGAGGCGCCGCCGAACTCCATGGCCACGCAATATTCGGCGATCATGTCGCCGACATTGGGCCCGACCATGTGGACGCCCAGGATACGGTCGGTCTTGGCGTCGGCCAGCACCTTCACGAAGCCCTCGG
>JAQGIN010000486.1 GCA_028291125.1 Caulobacter sp. | reverse complement strand
TCCGGCCTGGGCAAGGCGGGCTTCCCGGTCGCCAAGGCCTATGCGCTCTGCCTGGACGAAGACGTCATCGGCACGATCTTCTACGTCATGGACAATGTCGAAGGCCGCATCCTGTGGGACGGGACCTTGCCCGACTACGCCCCGGCCCAGCGGCGGGCGATCTACGAGGCGCAGATCGACACCCTGGCCCGGCTGCACACCGTCGACTACGCCGCCGTCGGCCTGGCCGACTACGGCAAGCCGGGCAACTACTTCACCCGCCAGATCGACCGTTGGACCAAGCAGTACCGGGCCTCGGAGACCAGCCAGATCGCGGCCATGGACCGGCTGATCGACTGGCTGCCGGCCACCGCCCCGGCCGACGACGCCACGTCGATCGTTCATGGCGACTACCGACTCGACAACATGATCCTGCATCCCACCGAGCCGCGGGTGATCGCGGTGCTCGACTGGGAGCTGTCGACCCTGGGCAATCCGCTGGCCGACTTCAGCTATTTCCTGATGAACTGGGTGATGCCGTCCGACCAGCGCGGCGGCCTGGCCGAGATCGCCGACCTCACCGCCTACGGCATCCCGACCATCGACGAGGCCGTGGCCCGCTATTGCCGGCTGACCGGCCGCGATGGCCTGCCGAACCTCGACTGGTATTTCGCCTACAACCTGTTCCGCCTGGCCGGCATCTGCCAAGGTATCGTCGGCAGGGTGCGGGACGGAACCGCCGCCAGCGCTCATGCCGAACTGATGGAGGCGCGCGTGCCGGTCCTGGCCAACGGGGCCTGGGCGTTCGCGCAAAAGGCGGGGGCCTGACGAACCTATGTTGAGCTTTAAATCCGGCGTCGCCGCCGCCCTGGCGCTCGCCCTGGGCGCGGCCGCGGCCGCTCCGGCCCTGGCGGCCGAGCCGCTGACCTTCGTCCAGGCCGGTCGCCTGCTGGCCGACCCGGCCACCGGCAAGATCGAGACCGCCAAGACTCTGGTCATCCAGGGCGGCCGGATCGTGCGCATCGCCGACGGCTATGTCTCCGAGCCCGGCGCGACGGTGGTCGACCTCAAGGACCAGTTCGTGCTGCCCGGCTTGATCGACAGCCACGTGCACCTGACCGGCCAGCAGGGCCCGTCCAGCCGGCTGGACGAGGTCACCCAGTCCTCGGCCGACCAGGCGATGGTCGGGGCCGGCTACGCCCGCAAGACCCTGAAGGCCGGCTTCACCACCGTCGCCGACCTGGGGGCCGACAACGCCGCCATCTTCGCCCTGCGCGCCGCCGTCGCCCGCGGCGACGTGCCCGGGCCGCGGATCATCGCCGCCGGCTCGGCGGTCTCGGTCCATGGCGGCCACGGCGACGTCAACGGCTTCAGCGACGAGGTCATGCACGTGCTGCGGCCGACCTCGGTGTGCTCGGGGGCCGACGACTGCCGTCGCGCGGTGCGCGAGCAGGTCTGGCATGGGGCCGACATCATCAAGATCACCGCCACCGGCGGCGTGCTGTCCAACACCGCCGCGGGCCTGGGCCAGCAGTTCTCCGACGACGAGCTGACGGCCATCGTCGACGCCGCCCACCGCATGGGCCGCAAGGTCACCGCCCACGCCCACGGCGTCGACGGCATCAACGCCTTCCTCAAGGCCGGCGGCGACTCCATCGAGCACGGCACCTATCTCGACAACGACTCCATCGCTCTGTTCAAGAAGAACGGCGCTTATCTGATCCCCACCCTGATGGCCGGCGACTTCGTGGCCCGCATCGCCAACGGCCCGAACAACTTCTTCACCCCGGCCCAGACGCTGAAGGCCCGCGAGGCCGGACCGAAGATGCTGGCCATGGCCCGCCGCGCCCACGAGGGCGGGGTCAAGATCGCGTTCGGCACCGACACCGGCGTCTCGGCTCACGGCGACAACGCCGGCGAGTTCGCCCTGCTGGTCCAGGCCGGCCTGACGCCGCTGGAGGCGATCCGCGCCGCCACCGTCAACGCCGCCGACCATTTCAGCCTCTCGGCCGAGATCGGCTCCCTGGCCCCCGGCAAGGCCGCCGACCTGATCGCCGTAGCCGGCGACCCGCTGAAGGACGTCACCGAGCTGCAGCACGTGCGGTTCGTGATGAAGGGCGGGGTGGCGTACTGAGGGGCTACCGCCCCCGTACCGCCGCCGTCAGCAGCGCCAGCACCGTCGCCTCGTCCTCGAACCGGGCCCGCACCGGCCAGCAGGTGACCTTGGCCCGCCAGGCGCGCGGCAGGCGCACCCAGTCCTTCTCGGTGGTGACCAGTCCGGCCCCCAGATCGCGGGCGCGGGCGGCCAAGGTCTTGAGGGTGCGTTCGTCATAGGCCCCGTGGTCGGGGAACGGCGCGAAATCGACCAGGTCGCAGCCGGCCGCCTGCAGGGCCCGCTCGACCTTCCACGGTTTGCCGACCCCGGCGAAGCCCAACTGCGGGCCGGGCGGCGGCGGGGCGGCGGGCTCCAGCCGGGCGACCAGCACCGGTTTGCCGTAGAGCGTCGCCAGCAGGTCCGGGTCGACGGCCGGCAGGTCGGCGGGCAGCACCACCACCACCGCGTCGGCGCGGGCCAGGCCGACGGCCAAAGGCTCGCGCATCGGCCCGGCCGGGAACACCGAGCCGTCGCCGAACGGCCACTCCTGATG
>JAQGIN010000485.1 GCA_028291125.1 Caulobacter sp. | reverse complement strand
CCCCGGCACCGCCAGCAGGGCCGACGAGATCAGCCCGCCGGCCGAGGACTCGGCCACGGCGACGGTCTCGCCGCGAGCGATCAGCCGTTCGGCCACGGCGTGGGCGGTTTCGGAGAGCTTGGTCATGACGGTTCCTTAGAGCGTTCCGAACCGCGCGGTAAGCTGTTCGAACTGCCCGTCGCCGTCCAAGGCGTCGATCCTCGGCCAGTCGGGGGTCTGGTTGCGGAACCAGGTCATCTGCCGCTTGGCGTAGCGGCGGGTCTCCTGGCGGGCGGCGTCGAGCGCCTCGTCCAGGCTCAGGCGGCCGTCCAGGTGGTCGGCGAACTGGCGGTAGCCGACCGCCTTCAACGCCGGCAGGGCGGGGTCGAGGCCGCGGGCGGCCAGGGCCGCCACCTCGTCGAGCGCGCCGTGGTCGAGCATGGTTTGCAGCCGGGCGTCGCAGCGGTCGTAGAGCACGGCGCGGTCGGGCTCGAGCACCACGCCGCGCCAAGCCTCGGCGGCCAGCGGCGCGGCGGTGTCGGCCTGCCAGGCCGACAGCGACCGGCCGGTGACCACGGCCACGGCATGGGCCCGGCCCAGCCGCTGACGGTCGCCGGCCATGATCCGCGCCTCGGCGACGGGGTCGAGCGGCGCCAGCAGGTCGCGGAACGCCGCCTCGCCCAATTGGTCGAACAGGGCGGTCGAGGCGTCGCGCTGCGCGTGGGACACGGCCGGGATGTCGGCCAGGCCGCGGGTCAGGGCGCTGAAATAGAGGCCGGTGCCGCCGACCAGGACGGCCGGCCGGCCGCGCGTGGCGATCGCCGCCAGGGTCTCCAGGGCCGCGGCCTGCCAGCGCCCGACCGACCAGGCCTCCGCCGCGTCGACGACGCCGAACAGATGGTGCGGCGCGGCGGCCTCTTCCTGCGCCGACGGCCGGGCGGTGAGCACGCTGAGGTCGCGATAGATCTGCAGGGCGTCGGCGTTGACGATCTCGGCGCCGATTTCGGCGGCCAAACGCAGCGCCAGGGCCGATTTACCGCTGGCGGTCGGACCGGCGATCAGCATGATGTTGTTGCCAAACAATCTAAGGTCGAGTCCTTGATCTCGTGACGACGCCATTCCGGAAGGTGATTCCATGAAAACGACCCTGAGCGCCATCCTCATCGCCGTTTCGGCCCTGGCGTCGCCAGCCTTGGCCCAAGCGCCCACCGCCGCGCCCAGCCTGGACGAGCGAGTCGCCTGCGGCGTCATGCTGGTCTCCATCGACGAACTCGGCCGGCGCTATCCCGGCATGATGGACGGGATGGGCAAGGACAAGGCCACCGGCGCCGCCATAACGCGGATGATGGGAGTCAGCGGCGCCATGTTGCTGGACGCCGCCTATGCCGAGGGCTCGACCCAGGGCCTCAAGCCCAGCGACCTCTATCGGCGTGGGGTCGGCCACGTGGCCACCATCTTCAAGGGCGTCGAAAGCCCGACCAACGCCGCCGCCAAACAGCGGGCCTTGGCGCTGCTCAACCGCTGCATGATGGTGGCCACGCCGACCACCTGATCACGCGCGAGGTTGACGCCGGGCGCTGGGTCCAATAGCCGCCCGTCATGCTCAGCCTCACCCTCGTCAGCCCCGACCCGTCCGCCCTGTCCGCGGCCTTAACCGCCGTCCGTCCGATCCTGCCGATCTCTGGTGAGGTCGTCCTGGGCGACGGGGCGATCGATCTGGCGATCGAGGGCGAGGCGGCGGCGGTCCGCGCCGCCGTCGACGCCGCCCTGGCCGGCCTGCCGGTCGACTTCGCGGTCCAGCCCGCGCAGGGCCGCCGCAAGCGGCTGCTGATCGCCGACATGGACTCCACCATCATCGGCTGCGAGTGCCTGGACGAGCTGGCCGACTTCGCCGGGGTCAAGGACCAGGTCTCGGCCATCACCGAGCGGGCGATGCGCGGCGAGCTGGCCTTCGAGGGCGCGCTGCGCGAGCGGGTCGGCATGCTGGCCGGCCTGTCCGCCGACGCCCTGCGCCAGTGCTACGACGAACGGGTGCGGCTCAATCCGGGGGCGCGGACCCTGGTGCGGACCATGGCCGCCCACGGCGCGCGCTGCGTGCTGGTGTCGGGCGGCTTCACCTTCTTCACCCAGCGCGTGGCCGCCGCCGCCGGCTTCCACGACAACCGCGCCAACACCCTGATCGAGGCCGACGGGGTCCTGACCGGCCAGGTCGGCGAGCCGATCCTCGGCAAGGCCGCCAAGCTGACGGCGCTGATCGAGGAGACCGCCGCCCTCGGTGTCGGCCCCGACCAAGCCCTGGCCATCGGCGACGGGGCCAATGACCTGGCGATGATCGAGGCGGCCGGCTTCGGCGTCGCCTATCACGCCAAGCCGGTGGTCGCCGCCCAGGCCGACGCCCGCGTCGACCACGCCGACCTCACGGCGCTGCTCTATTTTCAGGGTTATCGGGCCGCGGAGTTTTCGGCGTGAGCTTTCCCCGCCGGGTCGAGGCCGTGGTCTTCGACATGGACGGCCTGCTGCTCGACACCGAGACCGTCTATCGCGCGGCGATGATCGAGGCCGGGCCGGTGTTCGGCCTGGACTTCACCGCCGCCACCTATGCGTCCCTGGTCGGCAAGTCGAACGCCGAGACCCGGATTCTGATGGAGGGCCTGTTCGGGGCCGAGTTCCCGCGCGAGGCCTATTTCCAGCGGGTGTGGGACGATGTCGAGGCGATGCTGGAGGCCGAGCTGCGGCTGAAGGCCGGGGTGCTGGAACTGCTCGACCACCTGGACGACCTGCGGCTGCCGCGGGCCATCGCCACCTCCAACGGCCCGGCCGCCGTCGAGCGCTATCTGGGCCGCTTCGATCTGCGCAAGCGCTTCGACGCGGTGGTCACCAATGTCGACGTCGCCCGCCACAAGCCGCACCCCGACCCCTATCTCGAGGCCGCCCTACGCCTGGGCGTCGATCCCGCCGCCTGCCTGGCCCTGGAGGACTCCCACCCCGGCGTCCGCGCCGCCCACGCGGCCGGGATGATGACGGTGATGGTCCCCGACATCCTCGATCCCAACGAGGAGATGCACGCCAAGTGCGTGCACGTGGCCGACAGCCTGCACGTGGTGCTGGCGTTGTTGCGGGCTGGGGTCGCCTAGCGGCTAGACCCCCCTCGGGCCTTCGGGCCACCTCCCCCAAAGGGGGAGGATCTGTCGCGTTAGATGCTCCCCTCTGGGGGAGCTGTCGCGGAGCGACTGAGGGGGCTTTCGCCCCCTAGTTCCCCGTCGGGCCCTTCTCGAAGTACCTGAAGAAGGCGCTGTCGGGCGACAGCACCAGGGTGGTGTCGCCCTGGCCCAGGGCCGCCTCATAGGCCGACATCGAGCGGTAGAACGAGGCGAAGCCCGGGTCGCGGCCGAAGCTGCCGGCGAACAGCTCCGAGCGGCGGGCGTCGCCCTCGCCGCGAATCTTCTCGGCCTCTTCGGTGGCGGTGGCGACGATCTCGCGGCGCTGTTGCTCGCCGATGGCCCGCAGTTCGGCCGCCTGCTGCTGGCGGGCGGTCTGCATGCGCTCGAACACCGCCTTCTGGTTGGCCTCGGGCAGGTCGGCGCGCTTGATGCGGACGTCGACGATCTGCACGCCGAGGTTCGAGGTGGCGGCGCGGCGGATCATGTCGTCGCGGGTGCGCTTGGTCAGGGCGGCGCGACCGCCGGAGACGATCTCCTCCGACGAGGCGCGGCCCAGCTCTTGCCGCAGCGACGAATTGACCAGCCGGGTCAGGCGGTCGACCGCGGTGCGCTCGTCGCGCAGGGTCCTGTAGAACTGCCGCGGGTCGGTGATGCGGTAGCGGACGAAGGCGTCGACCACCAGGCGCTCCTGGTTGGCGGCGATGATCTCCTCCTGCTCGGCCTCGAGCGCGATGTTGCGCTTGTCGAAGCGGACCACGTTCTCGATGAACGGGGTCTTGAGGTTGAGGCCGGGGCGTTCGACCACCCGCACCGGGTCGCCGAAGCGGACGATCAGCGCCTGCTCGCGCTGGTCGATCTGATAGACGGTGTTGGCCAGGACGATGACGGCGGCGAAGGCCGCGACGCCGTAGGCGATCAGGCGACGATCCGTCATCAGTTCACTCCCGGAATGCTGGACGAGGTGATCCGGGCCGTCGAGGCCTTGGGCCGGAAGGCGTCCGGCGGCAGGATGATCGGCGCGCTGGCCCCCTTGCTGTCGACCACCACCTTGTTGGAATTGGCCAGCACCCGCTGCATGGTCTCGATATAGAGGCGCTCGCGGGTCACGGCCGGGGCCAGTTTGTACTGGTCGTAGACCTGGTTGAAACGGGCGGCTTCACCGGCCGCCTCGCGCACCACCTGCTCGCGATAGCCGATCGCCGCCTGCTTGATCTTGGCGGCCTCGCCCCGCGCCACGTTGGCGTTGGACTCGGCGTTCTGGCTGGCGGTGTTGACGTCCTGGAAGGCGGCGATGACCGGCGGCGGCGGATTGGCGGCGCGGATCTGCACGCTGTCGATGAACACCCCGGCGCCGTAGCGGTCGAGGATGGCCTGGGTCAGGGTTCCGGCCTGGTCCTGCACCTGGCCGCGGGCGGTGGTCAGGATCGGCTGCAGGGCGGTCTTGCCGATCACCTCGCGCATGGCGCTTTCGGCCACCGCCTTGATGGCCGCGTCGGGGTCGCGCAGGCTGAACAGATACCTGGCCGGGTCGGCGATGCGGTATTGCACCGAGAAGCTGAGATCGACGATGTTCTCGTCGCCGGTCAGCATCAGGCTCTCGTCGGGCAGGGGCGCGCCGGGCACGCCGCCGATGTCGATCCGCTGCAGCGAGGTCACCGACACCTTCTCGGCCCGCTCGATGGGATAGGGCAGGTGATAGCGCAGGCCCGAGGAGGCGGTGCGCGAATAGGCCCCGAAGGTGGTGACCACAGCCTGCTGGTCGGGCTGCACCACATAGATCCCCGACAGCGCCCAGAGGCCGACCACGCCGGCCGCCACCAGGGCGAAGGCGCGGGGCCGTCCGGGGCCGTTGAAGGCGTCGCGCAGACGCCCGCTCAGCCGTTGCGACAGGTCGGCGAAATCGATGGGCGTCGGGCCGCCGGGGCCACGCGGGCCGCCGCCGCTCGGACGGCGCGGCCCGGGCTTGGGACGGTCCCCGTCGGGCTTGTCGCCAGACGGCGGCGGGGATCCCCAGGGACCTGGGCCTGCGTTGTCGTTCCAAGGCATGGGCGGCGTGTTCTTCCCGTCGTCACGTTATGGAGGCGGGGTTGTAAACCACCGCCGTCACGCGGATATGAGAGCCCTCGCAGCACAAGGCAAGCCACAGACGTGACCGTCGCGCCCCCCGCCACCCTCGACGACGCCCGAAAAGTCCTCGATTCGATCGCCGATCCGGTCTCCGGACAGGGCTTGGCGAGCGCCGGACTGGTGCAGGGGCTGGTGGTCCGCGAAGGCCGCGCCGGCTTCGTGCTGGAGGTGCCCGTCGCCCGCGCCGCCGACTACGCCCCGGTGCGCGAGGCCGCCGAACGGGCCCTGGCCGGCCTGCCGGGGATCGAACGCGCCCAGGTGGTGCTGACCACCCAGGCCGCCGAGGGCGTCACCCGAGCGCGCAAGGGGGCCAAGCTCAGCGAGGACCCGCAGGCCCGCATCGTGCCGCCGCCGGACGCCGAGAAGCCGGCCCATGTGCGCCACGTCATCGCCGTGGCCTCGGGCAAGGGCGGGGTCGGCAAGTCGACGGTCTCGACCAACCTAGCCTGCGCCTTCGCGGCCCTGGGCCTGAAGGTCGGCCTGCTCGACGCCGACGTCTACGGCCCCTCGGCCCCGAAGATGATGGGCGTCGACGGCGAACCCAGCTTCGAGGACGGCAAGCTGCAGCCGCTGACCGCCCTGGGGGTCAAGATCATGTCGATCGGCTTCCTGGTCGACGAGGGCCGAGCGATGATCTGGCGCGGGCCGATGGCCTCGTCGGCGCTGCGGCAGATGATCCACGAGGTCGCCTGGGGCAGCGAGGCCGAGCCGCTGGACGTGCTGGTCGTCGACCTGCCGCCCGGCACCGGCGACATCCAGCTGACCCTGGTGCAGAAGCTGCGCATCGACGGGGCGGTGATCGTCACCACCCCGCAGGAGATCGCCTTGATCGACGCCCGCCGCGCGGCGGCGATGTTCGAGAAGACCGCCACCCCGATCCTCGGCCTGATCGAGAACATGGCCGGGTTCGCCGACCCGGCTGGCGGCCCGCCGATCCCGATCTTCGGGGCCGGCGGCGGCAAGGCCGAGGCCCAGCGTCTGGGCGTGCCGCTGCTGGCCGAGATTCCGTTGGAGGTGGCCGTGCGCCAGGGCGGCGACGCCGGCCTGCCGGTCGTGGCCGGGGCCCCAACAACAACGGCCGCCCAGGCCTTCACCCGGGCGGCCGCGAGTCTGTGGGATCGGCTGAGGGCCTAGAGCCCTAGAAGCTCCAGCGCAGGCCGGTCGACAGCACCGCCGCCGAACCGCCGACATCGCCCCGCAGGTTCAGGGTCGTGGCCGCGGCCGTGCCGGCGTAGATCGTCTCGGTGCGGTTGATCTTGGTGTC
>JAQGIN010000470.1 GCA_028291125.1 Caulobacter sp. | reverse complement strand
CGGCAGTAACGACGTGAACATACCCACGGTGAACTCTTTCATCATGCAGCAGAACATGCCGTATGCGCAGCTGATCATCTACCCCGACTCCAATCACGGCGCGCACCACCAGTACCCCGAGCTGTTCGTCCGGCACGCCTCGCTGTTCCTCGGCGAACAGGGCGGTGAGTACTCGCCGGGGTGAGCATGCCTCACACCAGTGAAGCGAACGCTCGGCGGCGGGCTGAGGACAAGCCCTGACGGGTCGCCGACAAGGACATTCGATATGACGAACCTTTCCGGAAAGACCGCGCTCGTCACCGGCGCCTCGCGGGGGCTGGGCCGCGCCAGCGCCCTGGCCCTCGCCGGCATGGGCGCGCAGGTTCTGGTCCACTACAGCAGCGGCGCGAAGGAGGCCGAAGCCGTCGTCGCCGAGATCCGCAAGGGCGGCGGTCGCGCTGACGCCGTCGCCGCGGATCTTTCCGCGCCGGACGGGCCCCACAAGCTCGCCAGGCAGGTCCGCGCCGTCGTCGGTGACCGGCTCGATATCCTCGTCGCGAATGCCGGTATCTCGAAGTCGGCGACCATCGAGGAGACGACGGTCGAGGATTTCGACAGGCTCTTTGCGGTCAACGTCCGCGCGCCGTTCTTCCTGGTCCAGCAGCTGCTGCCCATCATGTGCAAAGACAGCAGCATCGTGCTCGTCTCGTCGCTGGGAGCCCATGCCGCCATCGGCACGACGTCGGCCTATGCGGCGACCAAGGGCGCGATCGACACGATCGTAAGGCATTTCGCCGCCGCCCTCGGCGAGCGTGGCGTCCGCGTCAACGCCGTGGCGCCAGGCGCGGTGGCGACCGAGATGTCGAACTTCACCAAGACGGACGCAGGACGCGTGTTCACGCTCAGCATCCAGGCGCTGAAGCGCATCGCCCAGCCGGACGATATCGGAGCTGTCGTCGCCTTTCTCGCCTCGGACGACGCGCGCTGGATCACCGGCGACACCGTCCGGGTCGACGGCGGCTCGAGGCTCTGAAGTCCTCAACTCACCAAGGGGTAGATGCCCGAACGGAGAACAGCATGACCAGGACCACCCCAGAACAGAACAAGACGCTCGTGCTGGGGGCGTTCGATGCGCTGTTCAACAAGCGCGACTACGGAGCGGCAACCCGCTTCTGGTCGGACAGCTACATCCAGCACAGCGCTCACATCGAACCCGGCCGCGATGGCTTGTTCAACCTTATCCGCAACACCCCTGCTACGCTGCGCTACGAACACCAGCTCATCGTGGCTGAAGGCGACTACGTCATTGTCCACGGCCGCTTCACAGGCCACGGCGGTCCCGTCGCCTGGATAGCGGCCGACGTGGTCAGGATCGAGAACGGACGCCTTGCCGAGCATTGGGACGTGCTTCAGGACGAGGCGACCGAAGCGGAGTCAAAAAGCGGGCGGGCGATGTTCGGCGACCGGTTCCCGGCCTGAATAGGGTTGGGGGATACTCACGCCCAATAGTCCGGCGACGGAGCTTCAGCAGCCGAAGGTAGGTCCGGCAGCGGTCAATGAATTGCGTCTGCTGGATCAGGTCGCAACCGGCTACAGCGGCGCCAGCCTTCTCAAGGACGGGCACGTGCTTGGGCCGGTGGAGTTGTTCTACCCCGTCGACCTCGTGACTCTGTGACATGCGGGCGCCTGCATCGCCCGTTCCGCTGCCAGCTTTGGGCAGCATGGTTTGTCCCCGGCTGAAGACCGATGAAAGGATCGCATGGAAAAGTATCGCATCGCGCTAACCGAGGCTGAAGAAGCGCTGGTCTCCAAGATCGACCTGCGCCTGTCTCATCGCAATCACGATGAAGCTCACGCCGCATACAACGCCAACGCCAAGCCAATTCTCGCCCTCCTAGCCTCGCTCAGCGAGCGAGACGGCGTGCCGCCTCAGAGACTCCGTTACTGGAACGATATCGAATACAATCCCGGCCGCATCAAAGCGTCCAGGAAGGGCGGCTTCGAGCGCAATGACTGCTTGGGCGATGACATCTATACGCACCCGCATTTCATCAAGCACCTTCGGTACATATTGCTCGGCGCCGAATTGCCGGATGCGCTTATTCTCGATTTCGAAAAACAAGCCGGGAATCCGGAGTGGGTCTCCCTCAGCGACGCCATCCCGCTTGGGAAGCACGCCAGCAAACTCGTGCGTCAGTACGGTCTGGAGGCTCATCAGGCTTCAGAAGAGTTCTTCAAGCTGTGCCTGGACATGGGCCTGAGCCTCTCGGTCGCCTTGAGCATCATGAAGTCAGTCAAATAGGCCCGTTGAGCCCGCGGAGACGTCCGCCTTCCGGCGTCTCAGTCCATCCATTCCAACGCCAGGGGATCGGACGTGGAGTCCACGTCGGCGGTGGCAAATACGCGTTCGCGGATCTGGGAGAACTCGCGACCTTTCAAGGCCTGTTCGAAATGCTCAGCGACGACGAGGTGATGGGCGTGATGCGCCTCTCGGCCGCAGTCGCACTGCTCGGGGTGATCGACGCGATGCCAGCGGAACGCGTCATCAACCCGGAAATAGCACCCACGAGTAATGCCGAACCCACCGGGGCGGGCGCCGAAATGATCGACCGCCAGTTCAGTCAAAAACACCGTGCCGTCGTCATGCGCCTCCAGATAGATGCCCTTGCCATACTGGCCCGAGCTGGCGGCGTAGGGATGCCGAACTAATCCGTCGATCTCCAGCGCGACGCTTTTGCGCTCGCGCAGAAGTCGGGTCAGGTTCGGGAAGACCAAATCGCCGGAGGCCACACCGTGGAAGGTCGTTTCATCCGTTAGGTAAAACGTCGTTTCGGCCAGCAGCGTCTCGGGCTTCGCCGCATCGGCCAGCCAGAACCGCCGATAGTAGGCCGTCGTCTGCCCCATTCGACGGATGTCCTTCGTCTCATATTCGGGAAGCGGCAGGCCGCGATCAAAGAAGTCGATGCCGACGCCCTCGTCATCGACCTCCCGCTTCACCCAAGGGATCGACAACAGCGCCGCCATGACCGGGTCCACGGCCGGTCCGGGGAATAGCCCCTCGCAGGTGAGTTCCGGGAATTTCGCCGCGTAGGCTCGAAAGACTGACGAAGACGCGAAAACCCGCGTCACGATGCAGTCGTCGTGCAACTGCCCATTCAAAGGCCCCACCATGAACGCGGACTGCGCCAGGCAGCGATGGCGCCCGGAGGCGGTCGTGATCTCGACCAAGTCGACCGTCTGAAGGTCGCGTGCGCGCAAGGCCTTGCGGCTGAGTACGTAGACACAGCCCCGATCATCCGCCGGATCATACCAGGCGCGTTGCCGGACCACGAACAGCGGATCCTCGAAACAATCCTCGATCATCTCACCGCAGGGCTCGGTTCGGTAGCTGTTGGCCGCAAACCAGCAGGCCACGCCCGCGTCGGCCGTCGCATCCAGAAAGAAGGATCGCCAGCCATAGTGCTGCAAGATCGCCTGATCCGTCGCCAGATCGGTGAGGCCGTCGAACGCTTTGACGTAGGTGGACAGGATGGCGCGCGAATAATGCCACCACTTCAGCATCCGCGCCGGTATGCACCCGTGCCGATTAAAGCTGGTGCGAATATCGGGGCCACCGTCTGCGCGCAGATATTCTTTAGTCTGTCCGCGAAACAGGACACCAGGCGCCAAGCCATCGAAGAACGATTCCAGCTCCTCGGGCGTCTGGCATTCGACCGTCTCCATTCCACCTCCTGCACGCTCGCGGTCCCTGGTATCCAAGAAACGGCGCCCTTGACAGGGTAAGGATTATTCCTTACGTTTTGATTGACCGATTTTTGGGAGGCCCGCCATGGGAGCGTTACTGAAAGAAGAGAGCACCATTACCGCCAAGGGACAGACCACTGTGCCTAAGTCGGTTCGGCAGGCTCTCGGCGTTGACTACGGCGGCCGCATTGCCTTTGTCGTCGATGACCAGCGACGCGTCTATCTCCAGAAGGCGGAGATTGAAGAAACCGCCGACCCTGTGATCGGGCGTTTTCTCGAATTTCTCGCGCAGGATATGGCCAAGCATCCCGAGACGTCGGTCGTATCTTTCCCCAAGGCCCTGCTTGATCGGGCTATGGCCCTGACAGAGGGCATGACGGTCGATCTCGATGCCGAGATCGAGGGGGACGTCGCGATCTAGCCATGCTGACTATCAATGGCTGGACCGTGCTCGCCCACCCTCTCTTTCTCGACCAGTGGGAAAAGCTGATCGAAGCGGTCGACGCGCTGAAAGCGAAGAAGCCGAGGGACTATCAGAAGTCCGCTGACGCCAAGCTGCTCGCGGCGTTGGTTCAGCTTGTTCACAAGACGGTCCCGTCTGACCCGACTGCCGCCACCTACCGGCAAGGCTCGACCCTCGGCGACAATCGTAAACACTGGTTCCGCGCCAAGTTCGGGAATGGCCGTTTCAGGCTCTTCTTTCGGTACAGCAGCGCGAGCAAGGTCATCATCTTCGCCTGGGTGAACGACGAAAACTCCCTGCGAACCTATGGCGCGAAGACCGATGCCTACAAGGTTTTCAAGGGAATGCTGGATGACGGCAATCCGCCTGACGATTGGGCCGCGTTGTACGAGGCAGCGTCCGCGCCGGCCGCGGTTGAACGGCTGGACAGCGCTTCGCCCGACAACCCGTGACGTGTTCAGTGACGGCGTGCTTGCGCTAGGCCATCGTCATGCCTGATCCCCATTCGCCGCCAGGATCACGACCTCCGGATCCCAGCCTTCGGGAAGCTCCGGCGGGCTGACCGATTCCAGATCGAGCCGGACGAAGGATTTGAGGATCGACTGAAAGGTCTCCGTGTCCCGCGCCCAATGGATGACGCCATCAAAATCCTTGGCCAGCCAGTGCGTCAGATCGAGCGAGGAGCGACGGTTCACTCCGACCGGGCTGTCGACCTGGACGATGGCGATCCTGTCGCCCCCGACCCAGCGCGTGATCTCTGGCGAAAACTCGTGGGCATAGTCACGTCGCCCGTTCCACACCGCCGCGCGGATCACCTTTCCGGCGGGCGTTGCCAGCCGGAAGATCCAAGGCGATTCCTCCTGAGCCACGCCGGTCGCCGCATAGAAGACGGGCGATTGCCTCTCCCCATGAGAACGATCCCGAATAAGGCGACGGATAAGGACCCTACTACTTAGACGTCGAGCGCCAACTCCGTGGAGGGCCTTTTACGGTGAGGTTGCTGACTCGAAGACAAGACCGGTATTCTTGCTAAGGTGATCGAGCCTTGCCACCCTATCGCATCGGGTGAAAATCTCGCCTAGGAGAACGCTATTGCGCGGCATATCGGTGCTAACAAACGCGCGACTCGGGCTTGCCTGCTGCTTACTGCTTTCCGCCTGTGATAACAGGCCACCAGAAGAACGGTTGCTCCAAGCCACCAGTGAAAGTCTACTCCGTAGTCACGACCCTGGCGACCGGACCGTTTCTGTCGAGTATGCGTCGCAAGCTCCCGACCAGAGCTCAGTATGCGGCTTTGTGACTGTAGGGAACCGAAAGCACCTCCCATACGTCATTCAACGACTTCCGGGAGGCGCGATGGTTACTGTGGATATGGTTATGGACAAGCCACTTTTCGTAGGCCAGGCACTAGAACCTGAGGCCTCCCAAGCGGCGCGCATCCAAGCCCTTTGCAAACAGCTTGGACACAATCTTTCGTAACTATTCGACACCCCCTAAACTCTCGGTTGACTTTCGTAATGGCCTACGCACGGTCTGCCGCCGCGGTGAGGATGCGCCAGAAGCAGACTCCTGGATCGCTCCGGAAACACGACCGTCGATGATCGCTCGAAACTGCCAAGATCGACCCCACGCAGCCCGCCATAGACCAGGCCAATCCCGTGGATCGCGATCAACCTTCAAGGCTTTGCTTCGGCAGACCCCCACGGCCTGATGCAGCGGCCGTGCGCCCGACTTTGCAAAACTTAACCCTGCGCACATCCCTCAGCAAAGGCGAGCCGTCATAGCAGGTCAGGCCGGGGGTCTCTTCGGCGGTTCACCACCGAAAGGCTTTGACGATGAACACGACTTCGCGACGGCGCTGGATACTGGCGGGCTTGCTGGCTGCGGTAGGAGCTACGGTCGGCCTAGCCGGCGCAGGTTTGGCCCAAGAGGGGCATTCCCTGCACGGACTGCATGGGACGGCGGGACACGGACGGGCGACCGATCCAGCGGCGATGGACAGGCATTTCGACAAGATGCTGGCGCAGATGCTGCCGGATGGCACGCCCGCTCAAAAGGCCCGTCTGAAGACCATCGCCGGGGGCGTCCACGCCGACCTGGGCGCCGTCCATGCGCAGTTGCAGGAGGCGCACCTCCGCACGCATGACCTGCTGCTACGGCCGACGATTGACCGAGCCGCGCTCGAAACCTTGCGGGTCGAGCAGGTGCGTCAGATCGACAGCCTGTCCAAGCACCTGTTTGGAGCGCTCGCAGATGCGGCCGAGGTGTTGACGCCGGAGCAGCGCGTGCGGCTGGCCGCGAGTCACAGGGGGCGATAACCCCATCCGCGGCCTATACCCATAGACGTCCGTCGCAGCGGAATCGGCCTACAGGCTTCGCCAGTCGAGCGAAGCCTGTAGGCTCCCTGCCGCCAGCCCTTCCGCGCTCGAGAGCCCCGCATGGTCCAATGCATTTTGATGATCGAGGACGATCAACGCCTGGCGACGATGGTGGACACCTACCTGGCCCAGAACGGCTATGTCGTCGCGCACGCCGTGGACGGTGAGGCGGGCCTGGCGGCGTTGAGCGGCGATGCTGCCGGGCGTTTCGCGGCGGTGCTGCTGGACTTGATGTTGCCCGACACCGACGGCCTCGACATCTGCCGTCGAATCCGTGCGCTGGCGCCGCCCCAGGATTCGGTGCCGATCGTCATGCTGACCGCCAAGGGCGATCCGTTCGACCGCGTCATCGGCCTGGAGATGGGCGCCGACGACTATCTGCCTAAGCCGTTCGAGCCGCGCGAATTACTGGCCCGGTTGCGAGCCGTTCTGCGTCGGCCGCGATTGGCGAACTCGGCTGGCCCAGCGCCGCTTCGCTTCGGGCGACTCGAGATCGATCGCGGCGCGCGCGCGGTTCTGCTCGATGAACGCCCTTGCACGCTCACCGCCTATCAGTTCGACCTGCTTGCCGCTCTCGCCGAGCGGGCCGGGCGCGTCTTGTCGCGCGACCATCTGATCGACGCGCTGAAGGGAAAGGCGCACGAGCCGTTCGACCGATCGATCGATGTCCATATCGCGCGCCTGCGCGCCGTCATCGAGGATGATCCGAAGCATCCGCGGCGCATCATCACCGTTCGCGGCTCGGGCTATGTCTTTGCAAGGGTGCAGGATGGTTGAGCCCAGCGCCGCCCCAGCCGGCATTCGGCGTCCGCGCTTTGGCCAGCGCCTGTACGTGCGGATCTATTTGGCGCTGGTGGCCAGCCTGATGGTCGCCGCCATCCTGTTCGGGATGGCGCACATGCGATACGGCCAGCCGCCGGCTGTGCTGCTGGGCGCCCACGCACATGTCGTCATGCTGGTCTTGCTGGCGGTGATCGCCCTCGCGGTCGCGGTGGCCGCCTATCCCGTGGTGCGGCGCCTGACCGGCCGCCTCGAGCGTCTGCAGGCCAGTGTCGGCGCCTGGGGCGCAGGCGACCTGTCGGCTCGGATCGCCGTCGAGGGTCGGGACGAGGTGGCGCAACTGGCGATCAGCTTCAACCATTCGGCCGCTCGCGTCGAGGCGCTGATGCGCGCGCAGAAGACCTTGTTGGCCAACGTCTCCCATGAACTGCGCTCGCCGCTCGCGCGGGTTCGCATGGCCGTCGAGTTGTTGCAGGACAATGCGCCGGAGGCGATCCGCGCCGAGCTGACGCGCGACATCGCGGAACTCGATCAACTGATCGGAGAGGTGTTGCTAGCGAGCCGGCTGGAGGCGGCGACCGAGTCCGGCCAGCCGGTCAAGCGTATCGACCTGACGGCGCTGGTGGCGGAGGAATGCGCGCGAGTGGCGGCCGACTGTTCCGCGGAGCCGGTTGAAATCGAGGGCGATCCAGCCTTGCTGAGGCGGCTGGTTCGCAACCTGCTTGAAAACGCCCGCCGCCATGGCGGGTCGACGCCGATAAGCGCCGTGCTGAGTTTGCCCTCGCCGGCGGTCATCCAGCTTGAAATATGCGATCGGGGCCGAGGCATACCGGAGAGCGAGCGCGAGGCCATCTTCGCGCCGTTTTACCGGGTGCAGGGCGCTAGCGAAGCCGAGGGCGGTTACGGCCTTGGCCTCAGCCTCGTGCGCCAGATCGCCCGTCGCCACGGCGGTGAGGTGTGCTGCGTCGAACACCCCATCGGGGGCGGCTGCTTCCGCGTCACACTGCCACGCTCGACAGGAAAGCGGGACGCTGTGGGAGAACCTTAGAAAGTCGAATATCGGTTGAGGACGAGCTCGGAGCGATGGGCGGAGGAGGTTTGCTGGCGCGCTTCAGCCGATCGGCCATCCCGACTAAAGCACCCATGGCCTTACCCGCCGGGTCGATGGCCGGCGAGCAGGGGCATGTGCTTGGGTGATCGGCTGGAACTGACCTGTCGCCCGCCACGAACCCCGCCAGCACGTTTTTGCAAGGTTTGCCCCCGCCTTCTCTGATGTTCCTTCACGGCGAGACAGCGCCACAGGGCGCACGTTGGCTCGCAGTCGATAACGAGGGCTGGTCGAGCAGGCGAACGGCGTCGCTGACCGTCGGCTTCGAACATCGTCGCGGGGCTGTCGCTCTCGCGTCGCCCGAGCCTCGCGGCTCGGGCGACGCGAGCCGGTTCTAGAACGTCGCCGTCAGTCGGGCGTAGTAGAGCCCGCCATCGGTGTCGTACGGGGCGTTGCGCGAATAGATCAGGCCGCGCGAGGCCTGGAACGTCGCCTCGTCCGGATAGGTGTCGAAGAGGTTCTCGGCCCCGACCGTCAGCTTCAGGGCCGTGGTCAGCTGGGCGCTGAGCGACAGGTCAACCAGCGCCTTGCCGCTGAACTTCTGGATCAGGTCCGTCGCGCCGTTGGCCTGGGCGTCGGTCCATTCGCCCGAATAGCGCACCCGCGCCAGGCCGCTGAAGCGGCCCTTGGCGTAGTCGACCGACAGGTTGGCGGCGTTCTGCGGCAGGCCATCCTCGATATTGATCTTCGACAGCACCGAGACCTCGGTGGTCTTGGAGCGGGTGACCTTGGTGTCGTTCCAGTTCCAGGCGGCGGTGACGCCGGCCTTGCCGCCCAGCACCTCGCCCCGCCAGGTCCCGACCACGTCCAGCCCCTGGGTGCGGGTGTCGAACGCGTTGGTGAAATAGGACACCGAGGTCAGGGAGTCGGCGCCCGGCACGCCCAGGGCCAAAAGCTGGGCCTTGATGGCCGGGGTGACGGCGAAGTTGGGCGATGAAGCGAAGCGGCTGTCGACGTCGATGCGGTAATAGTCGACCGAGGCGGTGAAGCCGTCGCGACGCCAGACCGCGCCGAACGACAGGTTCTTGGATTGCTCGGGCTGCAGCGGCTTGCCGCCCAGCAGCACCGAGACCGGGCTGATCGGCGAGAGCCGGCCCGCGGTGAACAGCAGCAGGGTGGTGGTGTTTAGGCCCTGCGAGGTGCGGGTGTTGTTGATCTGACCGGCGGTCGGGGCGCGAAAGCCGGTCGAGACCGCGCCGCGCAGGGCGAAGTTGGGGGTGATCTCGTAGCGCGCGGCGATCTTGCCGTCGGTGGTGGCCCCAAACTCCGAGAAGTCCTCGTGGCGGACGGCGACGTCCACACCCAGCTTGTCGGTCAGCGGCAGATCAAGGTCGACATAGCCGGCGTAGCTGGTCTGATCCCACGACCCGGCCTGCGACGGCGCATAGCCGGGGAAGCCGTTGGAGCCGCCCGGCAGGCCGGCGGCGCCGCCCGGGCCCACGTCCCATGAATAGCGATCGCCCGCCTTGATCTGGTAGGTTTCCTGGCGCGCTTCCAGGCCCAGGGCCAGGTTGGCGGGCTTGGCCAGGAACGACCAGGCCAGCGGCCGCGAGGCGTCGAGATTGAGGGTCTTCTCCTCTTGGATCAGCGATCCGGCGTCAAACGCGGTTGGCGAGGCTGGGCCAAACGAGGCGTTGATGCTGTTGCGCAGGAAGTAGTCGACAGCGTCACGGCCATAGCCGGCCGACAGGTCCCAGGCAAAGCCCAGGGCCTCGCCGCGCAGGCCGCCATTGACGCCGTAGTCGGTCTCGTCCTGGCCAAAGGCTGGCGAAAAGCCGGCCGGATAGAGGCTGCTCAGCGTCCAGCCGGGGAACAAGGGGCTGGTCTTATAGGAGGTGTCGGTCGCCGGATTGCGCCAGTTGAAATCGGTGACGCCATGTAGGTCGCTATAGGTGGCGAAGGCATAGGCGTCGAGCGTGTCGGTCAGCGGCAGGACGCCATTCAGCGTGCCGCGCCACACCGTGCGATCGGGCTGGCCCCAACGCTGCACCGGATTGGGCACAGGGATGTCGGGATGGGCGGCCTGGAAGGCGATGGCGTCGGGGCGCTGGCGGCTGCGCGAGGTGGCCGCCGAGTCGGTGTAGTCGACAGCCCCGACCAGCGAGCCGCCATGACCGAAGGCCAGGCCGTAGCGCGCGCCGATCTGCGTCTTGGCGCCGTCGCCCTGGTAATATTGGCCGCTCTGGGCGTAGCCGGTGAAGCCGGCGCGGTCCGAGAGGATGATGTTGATCACCCCGGCGATGGCGTCGGAGCCATATTGCGCCGAGGCGCCGTCGCGCAGCACCTCGATGCGGTCGATGCCGCTGACGCCCAGGGTGGCCAGATCGACGCCCTGCTGGCCGCGGCCGCCCAGCACCGCCGAGCGGTGGCGGCGCTTGCCGTTGACCAGCACCAGGGTCTGGTCGGGGGACAGGCCGCGCAGCGTGGCCGGGCGGGCGAAGGCCTGGCCGTCGGCGGCCGGCAGGCGCTGGACGTTGAACGACGGCGTGGTCGCCGCCAGCTTGTCCATCAGCTCGTCGGAGACGGTGTTGCGCAGGGCGTCGGCCGAGACCACGTCGATCGGCGCGGTCGATTCAAACGCGGTGCGGTCCAGGCGCCGGGTGCCGGTGACGACGACGGGGTCCACCTCGCTGACCGAAACATCGCTGGAGACCGCCGGCGCCTTAGCGACGGCATGGGTGGAGATCGCCAGGGCGAGGCTCGCCCAGGCCACGGTGTTCATCAGTTTCATCGGATTTTCCTGCCGTCTCGAATGTCGGGCAGGTAGGCGAGGCGCAAGGCGGTTGGACGACAGGCGTGCGTCAGTTGCGTGAAGCTTGACCATCCGCTGTTCTGCGAACGCCGACGCAGGAGCGTTCGACGACCAAGGCTTGAACGCTCAGAGCGGCGTCACGCAACTGCCACCGAAGACCGCTAACAGACGCCCCTCGCTTCGCCCGGAAGACGCCCAATGCCCTTGCTCGATCGCCGCGCCCTGCTCCTCGCCGCCGCCGGTTCAGGCCTGGCCCTGCATCCGGCGATCGCCAAGGCGATGGCGATCGACGCCGCGGTGCGCACCGGCACCATCAAGGACGTCGAGCACGTGGTCGTCCTGATGCAGGAGAACCGCAGCTTTGATCACTATTTCGGATCGATGCCAGGGGTGCGCGGCTTTGGCGACCGTTTCCCGATTCCCGTCCCCGATACCGAAGATCGAAAAGACGCCACCGTCTGGATCCAGGCCAATGCGCCCAAGACCCCAGGCGGCCCCAAGCTGATCGCGCCGTTCCACCTCAACACCGTCCAGACCTTCGCCCACATGCGGGTGGAGGGCACGCCCCACCTTTGGCCCGACGCCCAGGACGCCTGGGCGGAAGGGCGCATGGACCATTGGCCGGTCTATAAGACCGAGCATGCGATGGGCCATTACCAGCAGGCCGACATCCCGTTCCAGTTCGCCCTGGCCGACGCCTTCACGCTTTGCGACGCCTATCACTGCTCGCTGCACATGGGCACCAATCCCAACCGCCTCTATCTGTGGACCGGCACCCACGATCCGTCCGGCCAGGACGGCGGCCCGGTCCTGGCCAACACCCACGACCGCTTCGTCGCCCAAGGCGGAAACCCCCAGTCCTACACCTGGACGACCTATGTCGAGCGGCTGCAGGCGGCCGGCGTCTCCTGGCGCAACTACCAGGACATGGCCGACAACTTCACCGACAACCCGCTGGCCGGCTTCAAGGCCTTCCGCGACTCCCACGACAAGCTTTCGGGCTCCGATCCTCGCCTCGCCGAAGCCGGCCTGACCACCTACACCCTGGAGCGCCTGCGCCAGGACGTGGTGAGCGGTCAGTTGCCGCAAGTGTCCTACATCATCGCCCCGGCCGCCGCCTCCGAGCACCCCGGCCCCTCCAGCCCGGCCCAGGGCGCCGACTACACCGGCAAGGTGATCGACGCCCTGACCGCCGATCCCAAGGTCTGGGCCAAGACCGTGCTCTTGCTGATGTTCGACGAGAACGACGGCTTCTTCGACCACATGCCGCCGCCCGCCCCGCCGGCCCTGGACACGGCCGGCGCGCCGATCGGCGGCTCGACCGTCGACACCGTCGGCGAGCACCACCTGGTCGCCAGCCCCACCGACGCCAAGGCCGATCGCCCCGAGCTGAAGGGCCGGCCCTACGGCCTGGGCCCGCGGGTGCCGCTCTATGTCATCTCCCCCTGGTCGCGCGGCGGCTGGGTCAATTCCCAGGTCTTCGACCACAGCTCGGTGATCCGCTTCCTCGAGACGCGGTTCGGCGTGCCTGAGCCCAACATCTCGCCCTGGCGCCGCGCGGTGTGCGGCGACCTGACCACGGCGTTCAATTTCAAGTCGCCCAACGCCGGCGCCTTTCCCAAGCTGCCGGCCACGGTCGAGACGGCGGCTCGCGCCGCCGCCCTGCCCGGCCGCACCAAGCCGCCGACGCCGGCGACGCCCCAGGCGCCGCGGCAGGCGTCGGGCGTGCGCCCGTCGAGGGCCCTGCCCTATGCCTTGGAGGCGTCCGCCAGCCTCGCGGCTGGCCGCGCCAGCCTCGCCTTCGCCAATGACGGCCAGGCGGCGGCGGTGTTCCACGTCTATGACCGCCGCCACCTGGACCGCGCCCCGCGCCGCTATACGGTCGAGCCGGGCAAGAGCCTGGCCGGCGCCTGGGACCTGGCCGCCGACACCGGCGCCTATGATCTGTGGGTGCTGGGGCCCAACGGCTTTCACCGCCATTTCAAGGGCGAAGGCGATGGCGGGCTCGTGGTCGGCTCGACCCAGGACCGCTCGCGCGGACGGGTTTTACTGGCCTTGCGAAATGTCGCCGCGGCCCCGATCGAGGCCCTGGTCACCCCCAACGCCTATGACGGGGCGCACAATCCTTGGCGGATCAGAATCGCGCCCGGCGCGCAAGTCACACACGCCTGGTCGCTGGCCAAGACCGGCGGCTGGTACGATCTTTCCATCACCGTGACCGCCCAGTCCGCCTGGCTGCAACGCCTGGCCGGGCGCGTCGAAAGCGGCCGCGACACGGTCAGCGATCCGGCTCTGGGCGGCGCTGCGCTGCTGACCCGTTCAGTCTGAGCGGCGGACGACGATCGGGGCGTCCATAGGGTCTGGCGAGCGCAGTTGCGCCACCGTCGCCTGTCCCGGACCGACGCCTCCTAGGCCAGGATCTGCAACCCATGCTTCTGGACGATCGCCAGAAGCTTGAGCGCCACACCGCTGGGCTTCTTGGCGCCGGCTTCCCACTTTTCCACGGTGCTTTCACTGGTGTTGAGATAGCGGGCGAAGACGGGCTGGCTGACATGGTTGCTCTCGCGCAGCTGCTTGATCTGCGCGGGCTCGATCATCGGCGGCACGGTCAGGCACGTGGCGTCGAAATCGCGCATCGTGGCCTTGTCGATCGTGCCGGCCCGCTGCATCCCGGCGACGGTGTCATGGATCGCTTCGAAGGCGTCGCTCTTAAACTTGCGCTTGGTCATGACAGATCTCCACAATCGCCTTGGCCTTTAACTCCTTGTCGATCTCCACGTCGGTCTTTTCGGCGTAGAGGTCGGCCAGCTTGCGAAAGGCCTTCAATTCGTCGTCGTCGATATTGGCCCTGTCCTTCTTGGCGAACAGATAGGCGTAAACCCAATAGCTTCGGCCCTTGGCCAGGATGATGCTGCGCCTTCGGTTCTTGTCGAGGCGCTTCTTGAACACCCCGCCGCCCAGATCATCGGCCTGGCCGGCCATAGCCGCCGCAACCGCCGCGCAAAGCTCATCGTCCTTGATCAGCGCTTTCTTGGCCGCCTTGGCGACCCAAGCCGTCTTGAAGACCCGCGCGACGTCCTTGGCTTCGGTCATGGGTGCATATGTAGCACTAAGTGCTATCCCATTCAATGACTGGAACATTCCCATCATGGGCCCCCAGCCCGTCCACGCTGATCAGGCGGCGCTTCCCTTCCGGGTTCAATGGCGCGAGCGCCAGCAAGGCGCGGCGCGGCGCGGCGCGGCGCGGCGTCGCCCGGCCCTGCCGATCGATCGGCAGGCGTCCGCTGGTCTGTTGGCCAAAAGGCGCCGGTCAAGATGCGGCCTTTGCCCTCCAGGCGCGCGCGGGCCAGCGCCGACGGGCGGCCAAAGGGCGGTATGGGGGAGATGATCTCTCTACGATTGCAAATCCCGGCCTGGATTGCTGCGATCGAGACAGACATCCACGCGTCGTGGGGGGCGGCGATTTGCACCTCAGGAAAGCCCAGTGCCGTACAGCTTAATTCGACAGCGCCAATGGAGCTTTAGCTTCACCCGATCCCTGATCTCAGCCGCCCCGTCCCTGAGCCTGCCCGCCGGCGTCTCCCGGCGACAGATCGAATGCCTCGATTGGGTCCAGCATGGCAAGAGTTCCGCCGACATAGCCATAATTCTTGGCTTATCAAGCCGAACCGTCGATGCGCACATCTATAAGCTTTGCTTAAGCTTGGGCGTGAGAACCCGACTTCAGGCGGTGATCAAGGCCCGCGATCTTGGCCTGCTAAAGGCACCGATAGATTTTCGAATACTTAGCATCGCTAAGTAGCCCTACCAATCGCGCGGACGACGATTGCTTGGCAGGCTGAGGGCGGAGGTGATCGCGATGCCCACGCCCTATAGTCTGGTTGACGCGCCATGGTCTTGACCTTGTCCCAGGCGCTGGCCCTGGCCGCGGCCTGCGCCCCGACCATCGCGCCCCAGACCTTGCTGTCGGTGGCCAAGGTCGAAAGCGGCCTTGATCCCTTGGCCATCGGCGTCAATGGCCGGCCGCGCCTGTCGGTGAGGGCGGCGACGCCGGCGCAGGCGGCGCGAAAGGCCGCGGGCCTGATCGCCGCCGGCCGCAGCCTTGATCTGGGCCTGGCCCAGATCAACAGCAACAATCTTGGCCGGCTAGGCCTGTCGGTGGAGGCCGCCTTCGATCCTTGCGCCAATCTCGCCGCCGCCGCCCAGGTGCTGCAGGCGGGCTATCGGCGCGGCCGCCCGCAGATCGTCGGTGAGCAACCCGCCCTGCGCACGGCCCTGTCGCTCTACAACACCGGCGCCGTCTCCCGCGGCCTGAAGAACGGCTATGTCGCCAAGGTCGTGGGCGCCGCCAACCAGGTCGTGCCGGCCATCGCCGTGGTCCAGGCCGCTCCCTTGGCGCCGTCCGAGCCGCTCGCGCCATCGCCCCCCGCCCCGCCCGCCTGGGACGTCTTTGGCCAGTCCGCGAGCCCATCGAGCTTCTTCATCCGCGTCTCGACGCCAAGCCTTGGAGACTCCCAATGACCGCCCTGGTCCCTCGCCGCCGCGCCGCCCTAGCCTTGGCCACCCTCGCGGTCCTAGCCGCCGCGCAGCCCGCCCTGGCGCAAGACGCCGGCGTCGGCGGCAATATCGGATCCTTCATCGAAAACATCATTTCCTTGCTCAACAGCAGCGTCATCCGCGGCCTGGCGGTGATCGCCGTCATCCTCACCGGCATCGCCTGGATGTTCGGGCACCTGGACATGCGCCGGGCTGGAACCGTCGTGGTCGGAATTATCGTCATCTTCAGCGCCGCGGGAATCGTCGACCTGATCGTCGGCGGCGCCGGAGGCTAAGGTGGCCGCCTCCCTCGAAGAGCGTTTGGTCGAAGACACCTTGTTTTTGGCCTGCACGCGGCCGGCCATGGTCGCCGGCGTGCCGATGCAGGCCATGGGCCTAAACCTCATCGTCTGCGCCACCGTGTTCCTGGCCGCGCACACGCCGCTCTATTTGCTGCTCGCCCCCGTGCTGCACGTGATTTTTCGCGCCATCTGCAAGCACGACCACAACGCCTTTCGGGTGTTGTGGCTCTATGTCGACACCAAGGGCAGGGCCCGTAACCGCGCCCTCTGGGGCGGCAGTTCGGCCACGCCCTTGCCGCTGCGCCGGCGCTATGTCGCCCGTGAGGTGCTGCGTGGCTAGGCCGGCCGTCTTGGCGCGCGACGGCGAGGGCCGCATCTCTCTGCCCTATGGCCGCCATGTCACCGATCAGATCGTCGGCCTCGACAGCCAGGCCCTGATGCTCTGCTTCGAGCTCGATGGCGCCAGCTTTGAAACCGCCGACGTGGACGCCCTCAACAACTGGCACGAGAGGCTCAATAGCGTCTGGCGCAATCTGTCCGACGACCGCCTGGCGGTCTGGCATCACCTGATCCGCCGGCGACACGACGGCTATCCCCAAGGCGCCTTCACCTCGCCGTTCGCCCGCGATCTGGACGCGCGCTACCGCGCCCGTCTTCAGGCTAACGCGATGTTCGTCAACGAGCTCTATGTCTGCCTGGTCCTGCATCCCGGCCGCGACATGGCCGACCGCGCGGGGGTCTGGCTGGGGCCGCGCAGGAGCGATGGCGCCGATGCGCAGGACGGCCAGGTCGCCCGCCTGGAGGAAGCTGGGCGAGACCTGGCGCAATATCTGGGCCGCTACGGCGTGCGCGCCCTTGGCCTCTATCAAGACGGCGGCCTGTGGTTCTCGCAGCCGATGGAGCTTTTGCGCCTGGTGCTCACCGGCGCCAAGGCGCGCGTACCGCTGGTGCGCGGCCATCTGGGGTCGGCGATTCACACCGCCCGGCTGATCTTCGGGCGCGAGGCGCTGGAGATCCGCGACGCAACCCAGGCGTCCTATGCGGGGATATTTGGGATCAAAGAATATCCGGCGACAACCCGGCCTGGCCTGTGGAACGACCTGCTCAGCGCCCGGTTTTCCTTCGTCGCCAGCCAGTCCTTCAGCTTCCTGTCCAAGGCCGCCGCCCGCGCGGTGATGGAGCGCAAGCAAAACCAGATGCTGTCGGCCAAGGATCGCGCCGCCTCGCAGGTCGCGGGCCTTGGCCAGGCGCTGGACGATCTGATGTCGGGCCGCTTTTGCATGGGCGACCATCAAGCCTCGGTGCTGGTCTATGGCGAGGATCCGCGCAGGCTGGCCGACAACCTGTCGGCGGCCAGAGCCATGCTGGCCGGCAGCGGCCTGGTCGTCGCCCGCGAGGACCTTGCCCTGGAGGCGGCGTTCTGGGCGCAGTTTCCCGGCAATTTTTCCAAACGGGTTCGCCCCGCCGCCATCACCTCACGCAATTTCGCGGGGTTTGCGCCCTTTCATACCCATCCGGCCGGCCGCGCCGAGGGCGGACCTTGGGGAGCGCCGGTGGCGCTCCTGCGCACTTCGGCCGGCTCGCCCTTCCACTTCAACTTCCATGTCGGCGATCTGGGCCACACCTTCATCTGCGGGCCTTCCGGGTCGGGCAAGACGGTGGTCCAGAACTTCATGCTGGCCCAGCTGGAGAAGCTTGGCCCCCAGATCGTCTTCATCGACAAGGATCGCGGCGCGGAGATCTTCGTGCGCGCCAGCGGCGGGACCTATCTGACCCTGCGCAATGGCGAGCCGACGGGGCTGGCGCCGCTCAAGACCTTGAGTTTCTCGCCCGGCGACCGCGCCTTTCTCGGCGCGCTGGTGCGCCAACTGGTCGGGACGGCTGGCCAGCCGCTGTCGGCGCGCGACGAGCGGGCCATCGACGAGGCGATCTTGGCGCTGGCGCCCTTGCCGCCAAAGCAGCGGTCGTTTTCGGCGCTGCGGGCCTTGCTGGGCCAGAGCCAGGCCGGCGGCGTCGGCGCGCGCCTGGAAAAATGGACGAAGGGCGGGGCTCTGGGTTGGGCGCTCGACGGCGATGTCGACACCCTGGGCCTTGAGGCTCGTCTCCTGGGCCTGGACATCACCCACCTGCTGGGCGCCGCCCAGGTGCGCACGCCCTTGATGATGTACCTCTTCCACCGCCTGGCGGCCCTGGTCGATGGCCGCCGCCTGGTCGTCGATATCGACGAGTTTTGGAAGGCGCTGGGCGATGAGGCGTTCCGTGGCCTGGCGGAGGATGGCCTCAAGACCTATCGCAAGCAAAACGCCTTCATGGTGTTTGGCACCCAGTCGCCGGCCGATGTGCTCTCCTCGCCCATCGCCCACACCATCCTCGAGCAGTGCGCGACCAAGATCTTCCTGCCCAATCCCCATGCCGCGCAGCGCGACTATGTCGACGGCTTTGGCCTCACGCGGCGCGAATTTTCTCTGGTGCGCGAAGACCTCGCCCCGCGCCAGTTCCTGATCAAGCAGGGCCTCGATTCCGTCGTCGCCGAGCTGGCGCTCGACGGCCTGGACGATGATCTGGCCATCCTGTCGGGCCGCGCCGAGACGGTGGATCTGCTCGACCGTCTGCGCGCGCGTCACGGCGATGATCCCGCCCACTGGCTGCGACCCTTCCACCAGGAACGAAGGCTCCTCCCATGAGACCCCCTCCCCTCAAATCCCGCCTCGCGGCGGGCGCGGCCGCCCTTGGCTTAAGCCTTCTGGCGCCCGCCGCCCAGGCCGCGGCCCTGGTGGTCTACGACCCGGCCAGCTACGCCAAGCTGATCGAGCAGGCCAAGACCGCGCTTGATCAGCTCCAAGCGCTCAAAGCCCAGGCTCAGCAGGACCAGAGGCTGTTCGACAGCCTCAACCAGGCCTCCGGCGTCGGCCAGATCGCCCCGGCCCTTTCGACGCCGGCCCTGCGCCAGATCCTGCCCGACACGTCGGCCCTGACCGCGGCGGCCAAGGGCGATCTTTCGGCGCTGGGCGCGATCGGGACCCGCGCCGCCGCCATCCGTCATGACAATCGCCTCTACACAGGCCCGCCTGGCGACGCGGCGGGTAGCGAGCTCGAAACGACAGGGACGCGCGCGGCGCGCGACCTGGCGCTGGGCGAAGCGGTCGTCACGGCCGGGACGCAACGCTTGGTGGGCCTACAGAGCCTGCAACAGGCGATCGACACCGCTCCCAGCGCCCGCGCCGTCCTCGACCTGCAGGCCAGGGCCGCCCTCGAGCAGGCGATGATCGCCAATGACCAGATGCGTCTGCAGGCCCTGGCGATGGCTCAGGCGGCCGAAGAGCGGCTGCAGATCCAGCGTGAACGCGAACGGCGAGCGGCGGCCAAGGAGGCTCGGATGGCCTTTTACCGGAGGGGCTTCCCATGACCCGTCTCGCCAGTCTGTTGTTTCTTGCAGCGAGTCTTGTGGCCTGCTCGCGCGAACCGCGCAGCGCCAGCTATTTCGACGCCCATCGCCAGGAAGCGGCCAAGGTCGTCGCCGCTTGCAAGGCTGGAGCGCATCGAGGCGACGAATGTCTCAACGCTCAGTTTGCGATGTCGAATGCGCGGCGCGAAGCCCGCATGGAGCGCTACCGCAGAGTATTTGAGGGGTCTCATGACTGACCTCCCGCAGATCTTCCAACCGACCTACGCCTTCGTCGACGGCAAGCTCGACGTCTTCCTGGGCGAGCGGGCGGCATCGGTGATGGCTGAGGTGTCCGGTCCGCTACGCGCGGCCCTGGTGCTTTACGTCCTGCTCTATGGCTTCGCGATCCTGCGCGGCGCGATCGCCGAGCCGATGATGGATTTTGTCGTCCGCGGCCTAAAGCTCGCCTTCATCTACACCCTGGCCACCACCCCGGCCTATTCGACCTATGTCACCGACCCGTTGTTCCATGTCCTGCCCGACACCCTGGCGCGGGCGATCGGCGGCGGCGCCGTGCCCGACGTCGGCGCCGCCTTCGACCAGTTCCTGTCGCGGGCCGCCTATTTGGCCGACAAGATCACCTGGGGGGCCAGCCCGTTCGACATAGAAAATTGGCTGATGGCCGGCTGCGTCTACCTCGTCGGGGCCCTGGCCGCGGCCCTGGGCTTTGGCGTGGTGATGATCGCCAAGGTCGCCTTGGCGCTTCTGATCGCGCTGGGGCCGGTCTTCATCGCCTGCGCCCTGTTCGACGCCAGCCGCCGCTTCTTCTTTGGCTGGCTGTCCCAGGCGGTGAACTATCTGATCTTGTTCGCCCTGATCATCACCGTCTTCCAACTGGTCTTGTCGCTGCTCGACCAGCAGTGGAATGAGATCAACGGCCAAGACCCGATGGCCGGCGGGTTTTTGTTCATCGCCCTGTCGATCCTGGGCGCGATCTTCTTCCTGCAGACCCCGGTGATCGCCGCCGGCGTCGCCGGCGGGGCCAGCCTTGGCCTCGCCGACTTCGCCAACGCCGCCCGCGGACGGCCAACCAGCGGCGCGGGCTCGCAACAGCGTGAGCGCGCCGCGCCACGCGGCGGCGACGTTCGGCGTCCGGCCGCAGGCGGCGAATGATGCGCGCCTTGCCTCTCGTTCTCGGCGCGGCCATCGCCCTGTCCAGTTGCGCGGCCGTAAACCAGGCGTCCGCCCCGATCTGCGACGGAAAGCACCGCCGCCCCGCCAATCCTTACGGCTCGGTTCTAGATCCCGCCTCGCCGCCCGCGTCATCGCCCGCCACGCCAGCCCCGGCCACGCCCAAGGCGCTGTCGGCCTTGGCCGCCTCCTATCGGCGCTGCGCATGAGCGGCGCCTCCGACCTGAAGGTCTATTTCGACGAGGCCAGGAGCTGGAACGCCGATCGGGTGCGGGCCGCCGAGCGCTCGCGGCGCCTGGCCTGGGGCGTGGCCGCCGCCGCCAGCCTCCTGGCCGCCGTCGCCGTCGGCGCGGTGGCGGCCCTGGCGCCGCTGAAGACCGTCGAGCCGTTCGTGGTTCGCGTCGATCGCGCCACCGGGGCGGTGGAGGTGATGACCGCGCTCAAATCAGAAAAGCCGCTGGGCTACGACGAGGCGGTCACCAAGGCCTTCCTGGCGCAATATGTCCGGGCCCGCGAAGGCTGGCTGGCGCCCGCCGCCGAGGCCAATTTTCGTCAGGTGTCGATCATGTCGACGCCCGCCGAGCAGCAGCGCTGGGCCGACGCCTTTCGCCCGACCAATCCAGACAGCCCCCAGGTGGCCTATGGCCCTGGCGGCGAAGCCCAGGTGACCATCCGCGCCATCAGCTTCGTCAGCGACGGCGTGGCCAATATCCGCTTCCATCGCACCGCGCGCCTGGGCGCTCAG
>JAQGIN010000464.1 GCA_028291125.1 Caulobacter sp. | reverse complement strand
CTCCAGCACCAGGCGGTTGAAGCCGTCGCTCTCGGCCCGGCCGCTCCAGATGGCGACGAAGGCGGCCTCGAAGGCCAGCTTGATGTCGGCGAACGACAGGTGCTCGCCCTGCTCGTCGCGCAGCACGAACTCGTGCACCCAAATCGGCGTCGGCGCGCCGTCGGCGCCGGCGGGGACGACCTTGAAGCCGTCCTCGATCAGGGCCTTCAGACCCATGTGCTCGAGGATCGGCAGCACGTCGGCCAGCGGGGCCGCGGCCCCGGGGCGGTAGAGCTTGAAGCGGAAGGTGGTCTTGTCGTCGCCGTCGCGGCGGAAGGCGCGCACCCGCACCGGCTCGTCGGGCTTGAGGGTGTCGATGACGGCGATGTCGGCCAGGGCCTCGGCGGCGTCGTACTGGTCGCGATAGCCGGGCGGGAAGGCCTGGGCGTAGCGGGCAACGGTCTGGGCCACCCGGCCGGGGGCGCCGCCGTCGCGCACGGCGGCGTCGAAGCGGTCCTCCCAGGTGCGGGCGGTCTCGGCGATCGCCGCCTCGAGGGCGTTGAGGTCCGGCTCGGCGTGGGCCCCGGGGGTGACGCCGATGATGTAGTGGACCCGGGCCAGCGGGGCGTCGGAGAAGCTCGGATAATAGGCCGAGACCCGCCCGGCGAAGGCCTGGGCCAGCAGCCGCCCGGCCCGCTCGCGGACGCCGGAATCGTAGCGCTCGCGCGGCACGAACAGCAGCACCGAGATGAAGCGGTCGAACGGGTCGCGGCGGGTGAACAGCCGCACGCGCGGCCGGTCGTAAAGGTGCAGCACCCCCAGGGCCATGGCCAGCAGGCCGTCCTCGTCGGTCTGGAACAGCTCGTCGCGCGGCCAGGTCTCGAGGATGTAGCGCAGACGCTTTTCGTTGTGGCTGTCGGGGGCCTTGCCGGCCCGGGCCAGCACGTGCTCGACCTTGACCCGCGCCAGCGGCACCTCGTGGGCCGGGGTCTCGTAGGCCTCGGCGGTGAACAGGCCGACGAAGCGGACCTCGCCGGACGGCTTGCCGTCGGGGCCGTAGCGCCGCACCCCGACATAGTCGGCGTAGCCGCGGCGATGGACCCGCGAGCGCAGGTTGGACTTGGCCACCACCACCGGCTCGCCGGTCTCCAGCTGACGGCGGACCTGGGCCGACAGCACCGCCGGCTCGCTGGCCCGGCGCAGCACCACCCGGGTCGGGTCGCGCAGCATGCCGAGACTGTCCTCGGGCTGGTACAGCGGCTCCTCGGCGGCGTAGCCGCCGTCGGTCGTGCGCGGATATTCGTAGATCCGGGCCCCGAGGAACACGAAGCGGTCGCCTTCCAGCCATTCGAGGAAGGCCACCTGTTCGGCGCGGTCGGCGTCGGAGATCGGGGCGGGGGCGACCTTGAGGTCGTCGATCGCCCGGCGCATCAGAGCGCGCATCGGATCGAAGTCCTCCACCGCCAGGCGGACGTCGGCCAGGGTGTCGCGCACCCCGGCGATCAGGGCCGCCTCGCGGTCCTCGCCGACCGGGTCGAGATAGACCTGGACCATCGAACGGCGATGCGGGCCGTCCTCGACCACCGGGTGGAACATGGCCCGGACCGAGAAGCCGGCCTCGGCGATCTCGCCCATGATGCTGTCGACCAGGAACGGCCGGTCGGGCTGGACGATCTCCAACAGGTCGCAGCGCAGGTCGGCGCCGTCGGGGCGCAGGGCGCGGCGAAGGCGGATCACCGGCTCGTCGGCGGCGGCCGAGGCCTCGCCGAAGCGCCAGAAATCGGCGAGGGCGTGGCCGACGTCGGCGGCGGTCAGGGCGGGCAGCTCGTCGGCCGCCCAGTCTTCCTGGGCCTCGGCGACGAACCGCTGGGCCGCGTCCGGCAGGGCCTTCGGATCCAGCGTCAGGGCGCGGGAAAACGCCGAAATCAGGGTGTCAGCTCCCGGATCGAACGTTGTTCGGTCATGTTTTGCGCTGACCATGGGGTTCCCTCGCGAATTTTGGCGACAACCTAGCCCTTTCGGACAAGGGTTCAACCTTAGCTTCCGAACTCTGAACAAGATTTTGCCAAGCGGTGGAGCGCCCACGCGGAAGCGCCGCCGGTGGGGGGAAACCGGCGGCGCAGACCCGCCGAGGGGCGGCGGGACATTCCGCGGCGAACGCGCTGGAGAGCTTTACGTCGCGCGGGGGTCCGAGCGGGGGGACCCGGACCAGCCCTAGATAGGAAGCCCCCACGCGGTTTAAACCCCCCCCTTGTCACGCTCGCGTGACGGGCCGGCGGGCCGGGGTTTTTGGGCGGGCGACGGGGCCGGCCGGGCCTGGACCGGGACGCCCTCGACGCCCTGGGGGTTGCCGTCCTCGGACAGCAGGATGGCGATCCAGCGGGTGGTCGGGAACTGCGACAGGATCACCATCGCCGCCACGGTCAGGGGCGTCGACAGGAACATCCCGGTCACGCCCCACAGCGCGCCCCACACCGCCAGCGACAGCAGCACCACCGTCGGGTCCATGTTGAGGCTGTCGCCCTGCATGCGCGGATAGATGACGTTGCCGACCACGAAATAGATCAGCTCCAACGCCCCGAACAGGATCACCGCCGGCCAGAAGGTGTCGGGGAACTGCACGAGGGCGAACAGCGGCGGCAGGATGCAGCCCACCGCCCCGCCGAGGATCGGGATGTAGCTGGCGAGGAAGATCAGGAAGGCCCAGAACAGGGCGTTGTCGAGCCGCAGCACGGCCATCACCACCCAGGCGGCGGCCGCGATCATCAGGCCGGTGACGGTCTGGATCCACAGATACTGCTCGACCCCGTCACGGATGCGGCGGAACAGCCCCATGGCCTGTTCGCGCTCGGCGTGGTGCGGGAACAGGGCGACGATCTTGCGGCCGAACCCCCGGCGCGAGGCGATGATGAAGCCCAGATAGATCAGCACCAGCACGGCGTTGGCGGCGAAGTTCTGCAGGCTCTGGGCGGCCGCGCCCAGATAGCGGGCGGGATTGAGCTGGGTGATCAGGTCGTCGAGGGTCGGCGCGGCCTTGAGGCCGAACAGCTGCGTCACCCGGGCGATGACGCCGTTCAGGCGCGGGCCGTATTCGCGCATCTGGCCGACGAAGCCGGCGCCGTTCTCGGCCACAACCCACACCGACAGGCCGAAGAACAGGATCGACAGAAAGATGGCGGTCGGCAGGGCCAGGCCGCGCGGGAAGCCGGGCACGCGGTCGACCACCACCCGGGCGAAGCTGTCGATCATCACCGCCAGGAAGATGGCCAGGGCCAGCGGGGTGAGGATGTCCCGCGCCCAGTACAGCAAGGCCGCGGTGGCGATCACCGCGATCAGCACCAGGCAGTTGCGGGCGGTGATCGAGGCCGACCCGAGGGTCATGGGCGTCTCCTGTAGCGAGAATCGACTTTGCCTGTCGTGATTGGCGACGCGCAAGCCGGGGTTTAGCCTGGACGCGAAGCTTTGGTGAAAGAACCTCCGTTCGCCGGGAAAAGGTCCCGATCGCCGAGCTTTCTTTCCATCGCGCCACCGAATCGCGCGGCGGCGACCACGAGAATGAGGAACGAGCGCATGGCCCTGATCATCGGCGACGGCGAGATCCTGCTGGGGCTGGGCGACGGCCCAGTCACCCAGCGGCTGGACCGGTCCAATCGGCACGGCGTCATCGCCGGCGCGACCGGCACCGGCAAGACCGTCACCCTGCAGGTGATGGCCCAGGCCTTTTCCGACGCCGGCGTGCCGGTGTTCGCCGCCGACGTGAAGGGCGACCTGTCGGGGATCGCCCTGCCCGGGACGCCGAACGACAAGATGCTGGCCCGCGCCGCCGCCATGGACCTGACCCTGGCGCCGAGCGCCCCGCCGACCCTGTTCTGGGACCTGTTCGGCCAGAAGGGCCACCCGATCCGCACCACCATCTCCGAGATGGGGCCGGTGCTGCTGGCCCGGCTTCTGGAGCTCAACGACGTGCAGGAGGGCGTGCTGACCATCGTCTTCCACGTGGCCGACAAGGATGGCCTGCTGCTGCTCGACCTCAAGGACCTGCAGGCGGCGCTGAAATATGTCGCCGACCACGCCGCCGAGATCGGCACGGAATACGGCAATGTCTCTCCCGCCACCGTCGGGACCATCCAGCGCAAGCTGCTGGCCCTGCAGAGCCAGGGGGCCGACAACTTCTTCGGCGAGCCGGCCCTGCGCCTGGCCGACCTGATGCGCACCGACGTCGCCGGCCGCGGCTATGTCAGCCTGCTGGCCGCCGACACCCTGATCAACGCGCCGAAGCTGTATTCCACCTTCCTGCTGTGGCTGCTGTCGGAGCTGTTCGAGGAGCTGCCCGAGGTCGGCGATCCGGAAAAACCGAAATTGGTGTTCTTCTTCGACGAGGCCCACCTGCTGTTCAACGACGCGCCCAAGCCGCTGTTGGACAAGATCGAACAGGTGGTGCGGCTGATCCGTTCGAAGGGCGTGGGGATCTATTTCGTCACCCAGAACCCAGCCGACATCCCCGACGCCGTGCTCGGCCAGCTGGGCGCGCGGGTGCAGCACGCCCTGCGCGCCTACACCCCGGCCGACCAGAAGGGCCTGAAGGCCGCCGCCCAGTCGTTCCGGGTCAATCCCGGCTTCGACACCGCCGAGACCATCCAGGCCCTGGGGGTCGGCGAGGCCTTGGTCTCGACCCTGGACGAGAAGGGCGCGCCCTGCATGGTGCAGAAGACCCTGGTGCGGCCGCCAGCCTCGCGCCTGGGTCCGCTGACGCCCGAGGAGCGCGCGGCGCAGATCGCCAAGAGCCCGGTGGCCGGCCAGTACGATCAGGTCATCGACCGCCAGTCGGCCTATGAGCTGCTGCAGGACCGCGCCCAGCAGGCCCAGCATCAGTCGGACCTGGCCAGCGCCGAGGTCGAGGCCGAAAAGCGCCGCGCCGCCGAGGACAAGATCCGGGCGCGGGAAGACGCCGCCCGCGCCCGGGCCGCGCCCCGGGCCTCCAGCCGCCAGGGCATGGCCGAGACCTTCGCCAAGTCGCTGCTGCGCACCGTCGCCAGCCAGGCCGGCCGCGAGATCATGCGTGGGGTGCTGGGCAGCCTGCGCCGGAGCCGCTGACGGCCCGGGCCTAGACCCGGGCGCCCAGGGCCAGGGTCACCGCCTCGGCCAGTTGCTCCACCCGGAACGGCTTGCGCAGCACCGCCCAGGGCAGGTCGGCGGCGGCCCCGGCGATCCGCTCGCCGGCGTAGCCGGTGGTCAGCAGGATGGCCATGTCGGGGCGATCCGGACTGACCGCCTTGGCTAGGTCGACGCCCGTCAGGCCGCCGGGCATGACGATGTCGGAGATCAACAGGTCGAACTGGCCCCCGGCCTCGAACAGGTCGAGGGCGGCGCGGCCGTCCTCGGCCGTGGTCAGGTCGCAACCGAAGTCGATCAACAGGCCCTCGGTCATCGCCCGCACCGCCTCGTCATCCTCGACCAGCAGCACGCGCGCGCCGATCGTCGGCCCGACGGCGGGGGCCTGGAATCCGCCGGACGCCGGGACGTCGCCGCGGCGGGCGATCGGAACCCCGGCCGCCGCCGGCAGGTACAACGCCACGGCCGTCCCCTGGCCCTCGACGCTGTCGATGCTCACCGCCCCGCCGCACTGGCGCACGAATCCGTAGACCTGGGCCAGGCCCAGCCCGGTGCCCTTGCTGACCTCCTTGGTGGTGAAGAAGGGTTCGAACACCCGCTCGAGCACGTCGCGCGGCATGCCCTGGCCGGTGTCGGTCACCGTCACCCGCACATAGCCGCCGGCGGTCGCCTCGCCGACCTCGCCGGCCTTCAGGGTCACGGCCCGGGTCTCGATGACGATCTCGCCGCCGGCCGGGGTGGCGTCGACGGCGTTGACCACCAGGTTGAGCAGGGCGGCCTCGAACTGGGCGGAATCCACCTGGCAGGCGCCGGTCGCCTCGTCGACGCGCAGGACGAGGGTGATCGCCTCACCGACGGCCCGCCGCACCAGCGGCTCGATCTGCGAGATCAGGGCCGGCAGGTCGGCGGTCTCCAGCTTCAGTTCCTGGTTGCGGGAGAAGGCCAGCAGCTGGCGGGTCAGGCGCTCGCCGCGCTGACCCGCCGCCAGGGCCGCCTCGGCCAGGCGGCCGACACGCACCGGATCATCGGGATGGCGCAGGATCATGTCGAGCCCGCCGATGATCACCGTCAGCAGGTTGTTGAAGTCGTGGGCCACGCCGCCGGTCAGCCGGCCCACCGTCTCCAGCCTCTGAGCCTGGGCCAGGGCCGCCTCGGCCTTGGCGCGCTCGGCCAGGCTGGCCTCGAGCGCCTGGGTGCGTTCGGCCACCCGCGCCTCGAGGTCGCGCCGCGCCTCGACGCTCTCGGTCATGTCGACGCCGCTGCCGACATAGCCCTGGAAGCCGCCATAGGCGTCAAGGCGCGGCGCCCCGGCGCTCTCGATCCACCGCCAGGCGCCGTCGGCGCGGCGCAGGCGGTAGGAGACCTGGAACGGCAGGCGGGCGCGGACCGCCGGCGCCACCACGGCCAAGGCGGCGGGGAGATCCTCGGGATGGACGCCCTCCCTCCAGTTGTGGGTCAATTCCTGTTGCAGGGTGCGGCCGCGAAAGCTCAGCCAGGCCTTGTTGAACCACACCGCCGCCCCGGCCATGTCGGAGATCCAGATCAGCACCGGGGCGGCGTTGGCGACGCTGCGGAACTGCTCTTCGCTGGTGCGCAGCGCCTCGGCGGCGCGTTTATCCTGGGTCACGTCGCGGAAGGTGACCGCCACGCCGGAGCCGAGGCGCACGCCACTGGAGCGCATCCAGTGCTCGCGCCCGTCGATCACTCGCAGCACGTCGATCTCGTCCGGCCCGCCGTCCTCCAGCAGCCGCGCCAGGCGGTCGCTCATCTGGGCGCCGGTCTCGTCGCGAAAGGCCTCGCGCACCCGCCGGCCGATCAGGGTCGACAGGCCGGAGGGCCGCAGCGCCTCGGCGGCGGGGTTGGCGTAGATCCAGCGGAAGTCGATGACCTCGCCGCCGGCCAGGATCGGCTCGAGGATGACGAAGGCGTCGAGCGACGCCTCCTGGGCGCGACGGAACCGCGCCTCGGCCTCCAGGCCGCGCCGCACGGCCCGCCGCAGCGCCTCGACGATCCCCACCATCAGGGTTGCGCAGCCCAGGAAGACGAACATCTGGACGATCTCGGCAGTGGTCGCCGGGCCGGTGCTGTCGACCATCCAAAGTCGCCAGACCAGGACGGCGCTGAGGGCCACGGCCGCCATGCCTGGGCCGGCGCCGCCGATCAGGGCGGCGACCAGCACGCCGACGAAGAAGGTCGGGAAGTTCGGCGGGGTGTTGGTGGCCGCGGCGATCGCCATCCGCGCCAGGGCGGCGGCGGCGACGCTGAGGCCGGCGAAGGCGTAGCGCGCCGCCGGCCGGTCGACGGCCGTCGCAAATCTCACCGCCGCCCGCCCCAGCATTCAGCCGCCCTCCGCCCGAAACGGCGCCCAAGCGCCCAGACTAGACCGTTTGCGCCGTCGTGCGAGCCCGATGTGACGCGGTCACGCCGCGCTGCGGCGCCGGCGGCTGGCGGGTCCGGCCGGGACCGCTGGGACCGCGTCGACGGCGGTCCAGTGCGACAGGTCCTCGGCGGCGGCCGGGCGGCCGATGGCGTAGCCCTGCAGTTCGGCGCAGTCCTCGCCGCGCAGGAAGTCGATCTGTTCCTGGGTTTCGACGCCCTCGGCGACCACCGGGATGTCCAGGCTGCGGCCCAGGCCGAGCACGGCCCGGACGATGACCGTGGCGCGCTCGTGACGATGGATGTTCTCGACGAAGCTCTTGTCGATCTTGATCTTGTCGAACGGGAACGACTGCAGGGTCGACAGCGACGAAAAGCCGGTGCCGAAGTCGTCCATGGCGATGCGCACGCCCAACGCCTTGAGCCGGCGCAGATTGTCCAACGCCCGCTGATAATCCTTGAACAGCGCGCTCTCGGTGATTTCCAGCTCCAGCCGGTGCGGCGACAGGCCGGTGGCGATCAGCACCTCGTGCACCAGGCCGGGCAGTTCGGGCTGGTTGAGCTGCAGCGGCGACAGATTGACGGCGATCCGCAGCGGCTTTTCCCAGCCGGCGGCGGTGGCGCAGGCCTGGCGCAGCACCCATTCGCCAAGCGCGCCGATCATGCCGCTCTCCTCGGCCACGGCGATGAAGTCCTGCGGCTGGACCAGGCCCCGGACCGGATGGTTCCAGCGCACCAGCGCCTCGAAGCCGCAGACCTCGCCGTCCGCGGCTCGGGCCAGGGGCTGATAGTGGACGACCAGGTCCTCGGCGACGATCGCCTGGCGCAGTTCGCGGGCCACGGCGCGGCGTTCACGGATCGACTCGTCCATGTCGCGCTTGAAGAAGCGATAGACCCCGCGACCGTCCTCCTTGGCGCGGTACAGGGCCATGTCGGCGTTGGCCAGCAGGGCTTCGGCGGTGCGGCCGTCGCCGGGGAACAGGCTGACGCCCAGGCTGGCTCCCAGCGCCATGGCCTGGCCCTCGTGCGCCGCCGGCGCGGCAAGGGCGTCGAGCAGTTCGCCGGCCAGCTGGGCGGCCGCGGCGGGCTGGCCGCCGGCCGCCACCTGAACGATGACGAACTCGTCGCCGCCCAGCCGGGCGGCGAAGGAGGGAGCGGTGATGGCGTCCTGCAGGCGACGGGCGGTCTCGACCAGCAGGGCGTCGCCGGCCAGATGACCGTGCTGGTCGTTGGCCTCCTTGAACTGGTCGAGGTCGACGCAGATCAGCGCCAGGCTCTCGCCGGAGGCCTCGACGCGGTCGAGGGCGGCGGCCAGGCGGGTCTTCAACGAATTGCGGTTGGGCAGGCCGGTGAGGCCGTCGTGCTCAGCCAGGTAGCGGATCTTCTCCTCGGCGGCGCGGCGTTCGCGCAGGTCGCGCACCGCCAGCACGGTCAGGCCGGAGGTCTCCAGCCGGGCGCCGTCGTCCATCAGCCGCGAGAACACCTCGACCGGGATGTCGCGGCAGCCATCGACCGGCTGCAACCGGCCCTCGCGGCGCCCGTCCTCGCCCTGGCCGACGTCGTCGAAGGTCAGCATGGGGCCGATCAGGGTATGGCCGAGCAGGTCGGGCAAGGTCGCGCCGGCCAGGCCGCAGAAGGCGGCGTTGGCGTCGTTGATGCGGCCGTCCTGGACCACGACGATGCCTTCATAGGCGGCGTCGGCCAGGCGCCGGATGCGTTCGAGGGCCGAGCGGCTGGTCTGGGATTCGATGGCCACGGCGCCCAGGCCGCCCAGCATGATCAGCCCGGCCAGGCTGACGGCGGCCAGGGTCAGCAGGCCTGCGGACAGCATCTGCTCCGGCACCGGAACCGTCAGGTCGGGTTGGATGGTGATCGCTCCCATGCCGGTGAAGTGCAGGGCGCAGACGCCGAGCGCCAGCAGGCCGCCGCCCAGGGCCTGGCGCCCCATGGTGCGGGCCCGTCCGGCCACGGTCAGGGCGACGATGCTGCCGACCACGCCGAGCGCCACCGAGGCGCCGACCGTCGCCTGCTCCCAGATGACATGGCCTTGGGTGACGAAGGCCGACATGCCGACATAGTGCATGGCCGCCACGCCGGTCCCGAGCAGCAGGCCGCCGGCCACCTCGTTGGTGCGGCTGCGCTCGGCCGAGGCGACGGCGAAGCCAGAGCCGGTGAACACCACGGCGATCAGCAGCGATATCAGGGCGCCGGCGGGGTTGTAGGCGGTCTTCAGCCCCGGGTCGAAGGCGACCATGGCGATGAAGTGGGTGGCCCAGACGCCCGAGCCGGCGACCAGCCCGGCCAGCAGCAGCCAGGCGGCGCGTACATGGCCGCGGGCGCCGCGCATCCGCGAATAAAGTCGAAAGGCGGTGAAGCATGCCGCGAAGCAGACGGCGGCCGCAACCGCGACCAGACGCGGGTCATGCTGTGTCGCCAAACAGCTCAAAACCTTGAACACGCCCGCCCCTTCGGCAACAACCGGGGCACACTGTCGCGAAAGTTACGAATAAAGCGTTGCCGTCAGGACGGGGCGGTCAAGACGCCGCTGGTCTAGCCGAATACGATCAGAACAGACGTTCGCCGATCCGGATGGTGTCGCCGGGCGCCACGGTGGTCGACGGCGTGAGCGGCATCTTGTGCTCCTCGGTCTCGCCGTTGCGCTTCAGATAGACCTTGCCCTTGTCGGCCCGGTAGGTGAAGCCGCCGGCCGTGGCGACGGCGTTCAACGCCGTCAGGCCCGAGGTGTAGGGATAGGTGCCGGGCTTCTCGACCTCGCCCATGATGTAGAACGGACGGTAGGTGAGCACCTCGGCGCTGACCCGCGGCTCCTTCAGATAGCCGTCGCTGAGCGCGGTCTGCACGGCGTTCTGGAACTGGCGCAGCGACAGGCCGGCGGCCTTGACCTCGCCAATCAGCGGCAAGGACACCAGGCCGCTGCCGGTGACGAAGAATTCGCCCGACAGATTGGGTTCGCCATAGACGGTGACCCGCACCTTGTCGCTCGAGCCGAGCACATATTCGTTGGGATCGACCGCGTTCACCGGGCTGGCCGGCGCGGCCGACGGCGCGGTCTGGGCGAAGGTGACGCTGGGCAGACTGGTGACGGTGAGCAGCAACGCGGCCATCAAGAGGACGAGCCGCCGCGTCAAGAACGTGGCCGAAATCATGACTTTGGATTCTCTTGTACGTTACGCCCTCGTGCTTTTCTCTTCGCACACGCGAGCCAGGCCGACAAGTCGCGGGGCTAGACCAGGTCGGACTTTCGGGCCTGCAGCACGACGGGGGCCCGATCCGACAACCGCACCGCGGTCAGAACGCCGGTGGCGTAGGCGCCGGTGTCGATATTGATGCGGTCGGGGCCCAGGAACGGCTCCTCCTCGGGCGTATGGCCATGCACCACCACCTGATCCAGGCCATGCGGCCGCGACAGGAAATCGCCGCGGATCCACATCAGGTCCTCGGGATCCTGGCGATCGAGCGGCACGCCGGGCCGCACCCCGGCGTGGACGAACAGATAGTCGCCATAGCTGGCCGACAGCTCCAGGCCGCTCAGAAACGCCCGATGGCGGGCCGGGAAGGCGACCTGGAACTGCTCCCAGGCCGCGTTCCAGCCGTCGCTGTCGTTACGGCTGGCCGGCCGCACGATCCCGTAGGACGCCAGGGTCTCGCCGCCGCCGAACTCCACCCAGGCGGGGCCGGCCTCCGCCGAGTCGAGGAACGACAGCAGAGTCTGTTCGTGGTTGCCCATCAGGAACCGGGCCTCGACGCCGGTCTGGGCGTCCGACACCGCCTTCAGCCCGATCAGCCGGTCGATCACCCCGGCCGAGGCCGGGCCGCGGTCGATATAGTCGCCGACGAAGACGATGGCCGGACGCCCGGTCAGCGGCTGGGCGGCGGCGTCCTCGGCGATGATCCGCAGCATGGCGTCGAGCAGGTCGAGATGGCCGTGGATGTCGCCCACCGCATAGACCAGCCGCCCGCCGGTCGAGGCGGCCGTCGCGGTCTTGGCCTTGGGGCGAAAGAAGTTGAACCGCATCCGTTGACGATATCCCACACCGAACCCGCGCCCCAAGGGCGCGCGGCGCGATTTTGCCCGACCCACGGCCGGGCTTCAATGACCAGCCTAGGGCGGTGGTCTTAACACGCATTAAACCATATCCAGAAACATCAGTTTTACTACGTCTGTACTTGGTTAGTTACGATTAATTTCAGCTTAACTACAGATCTTACTCTTCGCATTACTACGCTACTTGAGTCGATATTCAGTCTCTTCAGGCAAGTTTTGTCTCGCATAACACAGCGAGACCGCCATGAATTTCGGTTCTTCCTTGAAGATGGGCTTTGGAGCGCTGGCGCTGTTGCTCGCCGCCTCCGTTAACGCTCAGGCCGCGCCGGCGTTCATGTCCGAAGGCGCCGTCGTCGCCCCGCCGCCCGGCTTCGCGGCCCTCTGCGAGCGCGAACCCGACAGCTGCGGCGCCCCGGCCGGCGCCCAGTCGCAAGCCTTGGCCCTGACCTCGCCCACCTTCGCCACCTCGTCGCTGGGCGGCCTGGCCGTCGCCCACCCCGAGATCGATCGCGCCGAAGACGGCCTGACGCTGATCAGCGTCGACGGCCTGCGGGCCGCTCGTCCCGCCTCGGAGCGGACAATCGCCGCCGTTCCCGCCGTGATGGTCGAGAACGACGCCTGGACGGTGGTCGCCGCTCCGGCGGCGCAGCCGACCCCCGCGCCCGTCGCCAAGCGCCTGTCCAAGAACCAGATGGCCCTGATCAACCGGATCAATCGCGACGTGAACCGCGAGGTCAACAAGGCCAATGATTTCGACCTCTACGGCCTGCTCGAATACTGGACGACGCCGCTGGTCGTGAACGGCAAGATGTACGGCGACTGCGAGGACTACGCCCTGGAGAAGCGCCGCCGCCTGATCGCGGCCGGCGTTTCGGCCACCGACCTGTCGATGGCGGTGGCGGTCACCGCCCGCGGCGAAAGCCACGCCGTCCTGGTGGTGGCGTTCGACGAAGGCGACATGGTGCTGGACAATCTCACCCCCTGGGCCACGCCCTGGACGGCGCTGAACTATCGCTGGCTGCAGCGCCAGGTGGCCGGCTCGATGGAATGGGCGACCATTCTGTAGACGACGCTTCGGCGCGGCCCGCGCCTACCGCCCTATACAATGGCGACGCTGGCCGGGCTGTGCGCGGTTGGGAGAAGGGTGATCGCCGCGTCGACCGACGGCGGTCCAGGCGTCCGCCGCGGGATTAACCCAGGACGCGCAGCAGGCCGAACAGGCCGAGCCACAGGCCCGAGGACAGCAGGCCGGCCAGCAGCCAGCCCAGGACGCGGGGCGGACGGGCCTTGGCGGCCACGGGACCACGGGTCTCGGCGCGGCCGGAATCGGTCCCCGTCAACGAAATTTGCCCAAGCTCCATACAGCCAACCTAGGCGGGGGCGCCTAAACGCCCGTGAACGGACACGGTTTACGCCAATCGATTTTGCCGTGCGTCCGGAGTCGGTTTCGCGCGACGCTGGCGCCCAGCTAGGTTAGGATTGTATTAAGATTTGCGCTCGCGTCGGGCGCTGCGGCCGGAGGGGCTTGGCGGGGTGAGCGGCGGATCGGACATCAACAGGCTCGAGGCCGTCCGGCTCGACCTTCTGTCGCGGGTGGCCGCCGACCCGATCAAGCGCGCGGCCGACGTCCTTTGCGCGACCGCTCTGCTGCTGTTCATCGCGCCGCTGCTGTTGCTGGCGGCCGTGCTGATCAAGCTGGAATCGTCCGGTCCGGCGCTGTTCCGTCAGCAACGCGGCGGCCTCAATGGACGGCCATTCACGATCTACAAGCTGCGGTCGATGCGTTGTCAGGAAAACGGGGACGAGATCGCCCACGCCCAGCGCGCCGATGGCCGGGTGACCCGGATCGGGGCCCTGCTGCGGATGTCGAGCATCGACGAGCTGCCGCAACTGTTCAACGTCTTGCGGGGCGACATGTCGCTGGTCGGCCCACGGCCGCACGCCCTGGCTCACGACCACTATTATTCGGCGCGGATCGCCGGCTACGGCCGCCGCTTCCGGGCCCGGCCGGGCCTGACCGGCCTGGCCCAGATCCAGGGCTATCGCGGCGGCGTCGACGGGCTCGACGACATGGCCAACCGGGTGGCGGCCGACAACGCCTATATCGACAGCTGGTCGCTGGGCTCGGACTTGAGGATCGTGCTGCGCACCGTTCCGCAGCTGCTGATCGCCACCAACGCCTACTAGCCGACCGCCATAGCCCTAGCGGCGGGTGTCGGGCTTGGGCTGCTCGATGCGCAGGGAGACGATCTGCAGGGCCAGGCCGGTGCGCCCGGTCTCGTCGGTGATTTCGTTAGCCAGGGCGATGAACGGCCGCTCACCCCAGCCGCGCGCCCATTCCGCCCGCAGCTGGGCGATGGTCTGCTCGCGCGCCGCCTGGCTGATCTGGGTCCAGTGGTTGTAGGCGAAGATCGTGCGCCCACGGAACAGGCTGGTCTGCAGGGGCGCGACGTCGAACGACCGCTCCAGCGCCGCGCCCATTTCGCCGTCACGGTTCTGGGCGGCCGCCAGGGCGGCGCGGCGCAGCCAGGCGGCGCCGGACGCCGGGCGCATGTGGAGCTCGCGGTCGCTGAGGCGCTGGGCCCGCACCAGGCCGGCGGCGTCAGGGCGCGCCAGGGCGCGCTCGATGCGGAAGGCCAGCACCTCGGCCGACGCCGTGGGCCAGCTGGACAGATCGCCGCCCAGCCGCGCCGCCAGCATCGGCGCGACCACCAGCAGGGCGACGATGGCGACCGCCACGGCCGAGGCGGTGGCGGCCCGAACCGGCGCGACCGGATAGGCGCGACGCCCGGCGCGCTTCTCCGACACCGCCGAGACGACGATCCCGAGGGTGAGGGCGGCCAGGGCGGTGATCGCCGGCGCCTGCAGGGCGAAGTCGGTCAGGCCGTGGATCAGGAACACCAGGGCCGCGCAGACCGTGGCCCGGCTCCAGGCCGCGACCGAACCGGTCTTCAGGCCGGCCCTCGCCAGAAGCGCCAGCAGCCAGCCGGTCAGGCCGAACATCGCCGCCGTCCCGACAACGCCCGCCTCCTCCAGCCATTGCAGATAGAGGTTGTGCGCCGCCCGGACATTGAACAGCACGGGCAAGGTCTCGACGGTGATGATCACCTGGTCGACGGTCGGAAAGCTTCCCAGGCCATAGCCGAACCAAGGCGCGGCCTTGAAGGCGATCCAGTGGGCGGCGAAGATCTGGCCGCGGCCGTTGAAGTCCTGGTCGACCTGGCCAAAGCGCTCGGTGACGACCTCGCCGCTACGCAGGAAGATCGCGCCCAGGACCAAGATCAGCGCCACGCCGCCGAGGATCAAGGCGGCGCGCAGCCGGTGGCGCTGGGCCACGGCCTCCCACAGCAGGAAGGCGCCCAGCCCGATGCCGGTGGCCAGGACGCCGCCGCGGGACCCGGTCAGCAGCAGGGCGGTGGCTAGCATCGCCGCCACCCCGATCGCCAGCATCGCCGTCGGATCGCCGCGCCGCAGCAGCCGCAGGCCCCTGGACTGGCGCAGGCGGTTGGCGGCGGCGGCGGCGGTCATCACCAGGCCCGCGCCGAACAAGGTGGCGGCGCTGTTGGGGCTGAGCAGGGTGGCGACCAGGCGTTGTCCGCGTCGGGTGGTGACATGGTCGACGAAGCCGAACATCGCATAGAGGCCGACGGCGATGATCAGGGCCCAGAGCGCCCATCGCGCCCTGGCCTCGGACGCGCCGATCACCCGGCCGGCCAGGAACAGGCAGGCCAGACCGAGCAGTTGCAGGGCGTTGAGCAGCAGCGCCGAACGGTCGATGGCGACCGAGCCGACCGCGCCGGGCAGATAGGCCCAGACCGGATGCGCGCCGTCCGGGCTCCAGGGCGTCAACGGCCACAGCACCGCGGCCATCAGCACCGCGAACAGCACGCCCTGGATCTTCAGCCCCGTCAGCCGGGTCAGGTCGCGCCGCGCCCAGTCGCAGCCGAGCAGCAGGACGGCCAGGGCGGCGGCGTAGAGGCCGGCGAACAGGCTGGCCGACATCACCTCGCTGGCCCCGAAGGCCACCACGGCGACGAACGCCAGACTGATCAGGCCGCCGGCGGCGATCCGCTCGGAGAGATGCGGTTTCTGGGGCTTGGCCGAACGGCCAGGCGAAGGCCGAGCCGTCGGCGGCGAAGCCGACGCGCTCGGCTCAGTCGGCATAATATTTGCGATAGCTCTTATAGTAGTAGTTGGCGTCGCCGTAGCCGTAGCGCGACTGGGCCCGCAGATCCATTTGGGTCAGGGCCACGCCGGCCACGAAGATGCCGCGGCCGTGCAGCAGGGCCAGGGCCGAGGTGATGGCCTTGACCGGGGTCTTCTTCCAGCGGGCCAGCATCACCACCGCATCGGCGTGCGGCGCCAGGATGCGGGTGTCGGCGATGGCCAGCAGCGGCGCGGTGTCGAGCAGGACGATGTCGAACCGGCGGCGCAGTTCGGCCAGCAGCCGCTGCATGGCGGCCGAGCCCAGCACGTCCTTGGGGGTGTAGGCCGACTTGGCCAGCGGCAGCACCTTGGCGCCGCTCTCGTCGGTATAGAGCGCCTGCTCCAGACTGGCCGTGCCGTTCAGCACTTCCAGCAGGCCGATTTCCGGAACGTGCGTCAGGAAGCCATTGATGGCGCTCTGGCGCAGGTCGCAATCGACGACGATGACATTGGCCCCCGACAGCGCCAGGGTGCGGGCCAGGCTGAAGGTGGTGGTGGTCTTGCCCTCGCCCGGCAGGGACGAGGTGATGGCGATGACCTTGATCGGCTCGCCGACCCGCGAGAACAGGATCGCGGCCCGCAGCTTGCGCAGGCTTTCGGCGAACGACGACAGCGGCTTGGCCAGCAGATAGTCCGGCGGGCTCATGCCGCGGCCTTCGGCGTTGGCGTCGTCGATCGTCGAGTTGAGCAGCGGCACGGCGCCGAGATAGGCCTGGCCCAGGCGGCGCTCGACCTCGTCCTCGGTGAACACCCCGGCCATCAGGATCTCGGCCAGCACCACGGCGGCCACGCCGGCCCCGAGCGCCAGAACCAGGCCCAGGGCGAGGTTCAACGACGGCTTGGGATAGCTGGGCGAGGTCGGGATCTTGGCCAGGGAGACGATGCGGGCGTCGGCCTGCTCGATGCCGTTCTGCGACGAGGTCTGCTTGAAACGGGCCAGCAGCGACTCGTACAGGGTGCGCACGGAATCGGCCCGGCGCTGCAGTTCGCCCAGCTGGATGCCGGCGCGGTTGTTGCCGGCCAAGGTGCCCTTGGACTGGGAGACGCTGCCGGCCACTGAGCCGGTGCGCTGGCGGGCCACCTGGGCCTGGGCCTCGAGATTGGAGATGATGCGCTTGATCTCGGCCTGGATCTGGCCGTCGATGTCGGCCAGTTCGCGCTTGGCCTTCAGCAGGTCGGGGTGGCGGTCGCCGTAGCGGCCGGCCAGGTCGGCGACCTTGGCGCTTTGGATCGACCGCTGCTGACGCAGTTGTTGCACGACCGGCGAATTCAGGGATTCGCCGACGTCCTCGCCGTTGCTGCCGCGGGCCAACTGGTTGCGGGCGATGGCCAGGCGGGCGTCGGTCTCGGCCTGGGCCGCGCGGCTCAGGGCCAGCTGCTGGTTGAGGCCGGAGATTTCCTGCTCGGTCAGCGAGGCGCCCTCGGCGCTCATCAGATTGTTGCTGATCTTGTATTGCTGCACCGCCGCCTCGGCCGTTTGCAGCTGCTGGCCCAGATCGGACACCCGGGTGTTCAGCCACTCATTGGCCTTCTGGGTGGCGTCGAACTTGGCCTCGAGCTGGTCGGTCAGATAGAGGTCGGCGAAGGCGTTGGCGATCTGCGCCGCCCGGGCCGGCGTCGGATGGGTGTAGTCGACGGCGATCAGATAGGTCAGGCCCGAGCGGTGGACCTTGAGCCCGCCCAGCAGGCGATCGACGATGGTCTCGCGGCGACGCTGAAGTTCGACCGGATCGACGGCGGCGGTGGGCGCCGCGGCCTTCTTCAGCCAGGGCAGCCACGACCGCGGGCCCTTGGCCCCTTGGACATAGGGGTTGAAGTAGGGGTCCTGCTCGAGCTTGAGCTTCTGGACGACCCGCTCGGCCAGCGAGCGCGACTTGAGCACCTCGACCTCGGTGTCAACGACCGAGGAATCGGCCGGCAGCCCCGAGAGCACCGCGCTCATGTCGGTGACCTGCTCCTTGCGCACGTCGAGCATGACCGTCGACGTCGCGGTGTACAGCGGCGTCTCCTGGGCGGTGTACAGGAACACCGCGATGAAGACGCCCAGCGCCACCGCCGCGAACAGCCGGAGCCGTCGACGGAAGGTGGCGATCACGACGTTGAGGTCAAACGACATCGCTCCGGCGTCAGACGCCGGAGCGGTCGGGGACTCGTAACTGGAGCCGTCCATAAAAACTCTCGAATAGCCTAGGTCGGGGTCGACTTAGAACTGTAGCGCGACCGAGGCTGCCAATTTGTTATCAGTGAAGGACGAACCGCTGGCGGCGCCCGACGACTTTTGCTTGAGGTAGGTGTAGGTCAGGAACAGACCGACCCGACGGTTCAACAGATAGGCCGCCGAGGCCTTGGCGCCCGTCCGCTTGTCGGTGCGGTCGACGTTTTCGTAGTCGTCCTTGCCGTACGAACCCTGGGCCGAGAGCAGGACATTGCGCAGCAGCTCGTGATCGAGGCCGGCCGAGATGTTGTTCGAGATATAGCCCGACGAACCGATCGCCGGGGTTTCCTCGATCGACCGCGACCCCGCGAAGGTGACCGTGGTCAGCTGGGTCGGGAACCATTCCACCCGGCCCAGGGCGCTCAGGCCGTTGACATCCTTGAAGTACCGGTCGTCATAGCTCTGGTTCATGTAACCGAACTGGATTTCGCCGCGCGCCACCTGGGTCAGGTCGAAATTGGCGCCGAGGGCGACATTGTAGCCCTTGGAGTCGCGGTTGACCGCGTGCGGGACCGGATCGGCGGCCGAGATGGGCGGCGCGGGCGACAGGGTGTCGTAGCTCTTGTCGTTGCCGAGCACCGAGACGAAAAAGGCGGTGTCGGGGCTGAGCGCGTATTCGCCCCGGCCGCCATAGACCACTTCATTGCGGTCGCGGAAGTCCTGCGTCAGGAGGCGGCCGAGGG
>JAQGIN010000380.1 GCA_028291125.1 Caulobacter sp. | reverse complement strand
CCGACCTTCTTCTGCTGGTCGCCGCCCTTGAAGTTGAACGAGCCGACATAGGCGCGGGAATTGATCTCGCGCTTGCCGACCATCATCACGTCGAGGCCGCCGGAGATTTCCTGCCAGACGGTCTTGTTGGCGTCGAGCGCGTCGCGGCTCTGGTCCACATAGGCGAGCTTGACGGTCTCACCCAGGCGCACCGAGCCCTTGTCCGGGGTTTCCTGGCCGGTGATCAGCTTGAACAGGGTCGATATGCCGGCGCCGTTCGGGCCGATGACGCCGACAATGCCGTTGGGCGGCAGGCGGAAGGTCAGGCCCTTGAACAGGACCTTGTCGCCATATTCCTTTTCCAGGTCGGTGATTTCCAGCACCAGGTTGCCCAGGCGCGGTCCGGGCGGGATCTGGATGGTGGCGAAGGTCTGGGCCTGGGTGCGGTTTTCCTGCTCTCGGACCATCTCGTCGTAGGAGGCCAGGCGGTGCTTGGACTTGGCTTGGCGGGCCTTGGAGCCGGCGCGGACCCACTCCAGCTCCTTCTTCATGGCCCGCTGGCGCGCTTCGCTTTCGGACTGCTCCTGCACGACCCGCTTGGTCTTCTGTTCCAGCCAGCCGGAATAGTTGCCCTCATAGGGCACGCCCTTGCCGCGATCGAGTTCCAGGGTCCACTTGGTCACCTGATCCAGGAAGTAGCGGTCGTGGGTCACCAGGATGACGCAGCCGGGGAAGTTTTCCAGGTGGTGCTGCAGCCAGGCCACCGACTCGGCGTCCAGGTGGTTGGTCGGTTCGTCGAGCAGCAGCATGTCCGGCTTGGACAACAGCAGGCGCGCCAGGGCGATGCGGCGCTTTTCACCGCCCGACAGGTTATCCACCGGCCAGTCATTGGGCGGACAGCGCAGGGCGTCCATGGCCATCTCGATCTTGGAATCGATATCCCACAGGTCGCCGGCGTCGATCTTTTCCTGGAGGGCGGTCATCTCCTCCATCAGCTCGTCGGTATAGTTCTCGCCCAGCTCGGCGGCGATCGCGTTGTAGCGGTCGACGATCTTCTTTTCCTCGCACCAGGCGATGGCGTTGTCCCAGACGTTGAGACTGTCATCCAGGTGGGGCTCCTGTTCCAGGTAGCCCATCTTCACGCCATCGGCGGCCTTGGCCTCGCCGTTAAATTCCTTATCGATGCCGGCGATGATCTTCAGCAGGGTGGACTTACCCGAGCCGTTGACCCCGACCACGCCGATCTTGGCGTCGGAATAGAACGACAGCCAGATGTTCTCGAACACCTTCTTGCCGCCGGGGAAGGCCTTGGTGAGGCCCTGCATCTGGAAAATATATTGCGCAGCCATGGAGGCTTTCGTCTCACTGTCAGGATCGGGGAGTTGGCCGCTCAGATAGCGGTCGGCGGCCCTTTGCGCAATGACGCCGCGCGAGACCGCCCAAGGGGGGCTGGGCGGCGCGAGCGTCACCCTAGCGTCGCATCACCGTCGGCGAGTCGACATCAAACCGTCCGGCGACCGTCATCGACCGCTGTTACCGCAACACTCCAAGACGGCCATCTCCCAGGCCGATCAAGGGGAACCCAAGAAATGAAGTCCTATCTGATGTTCGGCGGCGCCGTCGGCGCCCTGGCGCTGTGCGCCGCCGCCCCCGCCTTCGCCGAAGCCGCCGCGCCCGAGGCGCCCGACTCGGTCGAGGCCGTGGTCGTGCTCGGCCAGGGCCAGAGCCGCCAGGTCCAGACCCTGACCAACGCCCAGATCGAGATGCTGGCCGCCGGCTCCAGCCCGCTGAAGGCGGTCGAGAAGCTGCCGGGCGTCAGCTTCCAGTCGGCCGACGCGTTCGGATCCTACGAGTGGTCGACCCGCATCGCCATCCGCGGCTTCGACCAGAGCCGCCTGGGCTTCACCCTCGACGGCGTGCCGCTGGGCGACATGAGCTACGGCAATTACAATGGCCTGCACATCAGCCGCGCCATCCCCAGCGAGGATATCGGCAAGGTCGAACTGGCCCAGGGCGCCGGCTCGCTGTCGACCGCCTCGACCAGCAACCTCGGCGGCACGCTGCAGTTCTTCTCGCGCACGCCGTCGGAGGACTTCCGGGTCCAGACCGACCTGACCGCCGGCTCGGACGCGATGCACCGGCTGTTTGGCCGTCTCGACACCGGCGCCATCGAGGCGCTCGGCGGCCTGCGGGCCTACGGCTCGATCGTCGACCAGAAGACCGACAAGTGGAAGGGCGGCGGCGAGCAGAAGCAGTTCCAGTACGACTTCAAGGCCGTGCTGCCGCTGGGCGACGACGGCTCGGTGACCGCCTTCTGGAACCATTCCGAACGCCGCGAGCAGGACTATCAGGACATGTCGTTCGACATGATCAAGCGCCTGGGCCGCGACTGGGACAACTTCCAACCCAACTGGGCCGCCGCCGTCGGCGTCGGCGCGGTGCTGAACAATCCGGCCAACTACGCGGGGGCCACCCCGCTGCTGAACGGCGGTTACTGGACCGGGGTCGGCACGAACCCCTACGCCGCGTTCGGCGTCGCCACGCCCGACGACGCCTATTACGCCGGGGCCGGCATCCGCGACGACGATCTCTACGCCGTCACCCTGAAGCGCGACATGGCGCGGGGCGGCTTCGACCTGACCGTCTACGGCCACCAGAACCAGGGCCAGGGCCTGTGGTACACGCCCTACACGGTCAGCCCCGGCTATGGCGCGCCCGGTTCGGCCGCCGCGCCGCTGTCGATCCGCACCACCGAGTACGACATCGACCGCAGGGGCGCGATCGGCGGCGTCTATGTCGATCTCGGCGCCCACCGGCTCAGCGCCGGCTTCTGGGCCGAGGACAACGACTTCAACCAGGCCCGCCGGTTCTACGCCGAGACCGCCGCCGCCCCGTCGCGCGACCCGCTGGACTTCCAGTCCAACCCGTTCTTCACGCAGTGGGAATACAAGTTCAACACCAAGACCACGACGGGCTACGTGCAGGACGTCTGGACGGTGACCGACGCCCTGAAGATCAATTTCGGCTTCAAGGCCCTGAAGGTCGAGAACAAGGTCTCGACCGTGGCCGGCAACGCGATGAACGGCAAGATCGAGAGCAAGGACAGCTTCCTGCCGCAGATCGGCGCGGTCTACGACCTGAACAACGGCGTCGAGTTGTTCGGCGGCTATACCGAGAACATGGCGGCCTTCGTCTCGGCCGCCACCTCGGGCCCGTTCGCCTCGCAGAACCAGGCGGCGGTCAACTTCGTCCGCGACAACGTCCAGCCGGAGACCTCTAAGACCTTCGAAGGCGGCGTGCGCTACCACAACGACGTCTTCCAGGGCGTGGCGGCGGTCTATCACGTCGACTTCGAGAACCGCCTCGACAGCGCCAGCACGGCCCCGCCGATCCTGGGCCTGCCGGCGGTGCTGTCGAACGTCGGCGCGGTCGAGACCAAGGGCGTCGAGGTGGCCGGCGAATACCGCCTGGGCCAGGCCTGGTCGCTGTACGGCTCCTACGCCTACAACGACTCCCAGTACCAGGACGACGTGCCCGGAGCCGGCGGCACGGTGGCCATGCGCACCAAGGGCAAGGACGTGGTGTTCACGCCCAAGGGCCTGCTGAAGGCGGAGCTGAAGTACGACCAGGGCGGCGTCTTCGCCAATCTCGGCGTCAGCTACACCGGCTCGCGCTGGTACACGTTCGAGAACAGCGGCGGCAAGGTCGACAGCTTCGCGGTCGCCGACCTGACCGTGGGCTATCGCTTCGACGCCGATCCGGCCTCGCTGCTGCACGGCGTGACCATCCAGGCCAATGTCAGCAACCTGACCGACGAGGACTACATCTCGACGGTGGGCTCGGGCGGTCCGACCAAGGCCGACGTCGCCGGCACGGCCATGACCCTGCTGCCCGGCGCCCCGCGCCAGGGCTTCATCACCCTGCGCAAGACGTTCTAGGTCTTTCGCCAAATCCAAAGCGAAGGGCCGGGGGCGCCCCCCGGCCCTTCGTCGTTTCACTGGCCGCCTCCGGCCACTGCGCGACTTTCCCTACTGACAAGATCATGGCCACGCTCTAGCGTCCCGCGCCATGATCAGACCCTCGCTCCTGGCCATCGCGGCCTCGCTCGCCCTCGCCGCCCCCCTTCACGCGGAAAACCTCACCCCCGAACGGATCTTCGCCGATCCGGATCTTTCCGGGCCGACCGCCAAGGGCGTGGCCCTGTCGCCGGACGGCAAGCGGGTGACCTATCTGAAGGCCAAGCCCGAGGCGGCCAATGTCCAGGATCTGTGGGCGGCCGACGTGGCCGGCGGCGAGCCGTACCGGCTGATCGACTCCGCCGCCCTGTCCTCGGGCGACAAGGCGCTCTCCGAGGCCGAGAAGGCCCGGCGCGAGCGGGCCCGGGTGCTGGCCCGCGGCATCGTCGACTACAGCTGGGACCAGGAGGGCCGGTTCATCCTGGTGCCGCTGGACGGCGACCTCTATCTCGACAGCGTCGCCGACGGGAAGGTCCAGCGCCTGACCCAGACGGCCGGCGACGAGGTCGACGCCAAGGTCTCCCCCAAGGGCCGCTACGTCTCCTATGTCCGCGACCAGAACCTCTATCTGACCGAGGTCGCCACCGGGACCGAGACCGCCGTCACCACCGCCGGCAAGGACGCGGTGACCTACGGCATCGCCGAGTTCATCGCCCAGGAGGAGATGGACCGCTTCACCGGCTACTGGTGGTCGCCCGACGAGCGCAAGATCGCCTTCACCCGCGTCGACGAGGCCGGCGTCGACATCGTCCCGCGCGCCGACATCGGCCCCGGCGGGGCGACCGTGGTGCAGCAGCGCTATCCCCGCGCCGGCCGGCCCAACGCCGTGGTCGAGCTGTTCGTCCAGGATTTGGCCGGCGGCAAGCCGGTGAAGATGGACCTGGGGTCGAACCCCGACATCTATCTGGCCCGCGCCGACTGGTCGCGCGACGGCAAGACTCTCTATGTCCAGCGCCAGAGCCGCGACCAGAAGACCCTCGACCTGATCGCCTTCGATCCCGCCACCGGCCAGGGCCAGGTGCTGCTGACCGAGACCGACCCGCACTGGATCGAGCTGCACAACGACTTCCGGCCGCTGCAGGACGGAAGCTTCCTGTGGTCGTCCGAGCGCTCGGGCTATCGCCACCTCTACCTCTACGGCAAGACCGGCAAGCTGATCCGTCCGGTGACCAGCGGCGCCTGGCCGATGGACGCCATCGAGGGGATCGACGAGGCGCGCCAGGTGGTGATCTTCGGGGCCTCGATCGAGACCCCGATCGAGCGCCGGATCTACGAGATCTCCTACGCCAAGCCGAGCGCGCCCAAGGCCCTGACCCCGGCCGGCGGCTGGTGGACGGCGACGGTGGCGAAGAGCGGCGGCGCCTTCGTCGGCGCCTATTCCGACCCCAAGACCCCGCCGCAGACGGCGCTCTACGCCGCCGACGGCCACCGGGTGCGGTGGATCGAGGAGAACCGCCTGGCCGCGGGCCACCCCTACTGGCCCTATGTCGAGCGCCACACCGTGCCGACCTACGGGACGATCAAGTCGGCCGACGGGGTCGAGGACCTGCACTATTCGCTGCTGACGCCGCCGGGCTTCGATCCCAAGAAGACCTATCCGGTGATCGTCTCGGTCTATGGCGGCCCGCACGCCCAGCGCGTCAGCAAGAGCTGGCAGGGGGTGGGC
>JAQGIN010000338.1 GCA_028291125.1 Caulobacter sp. | reverse complement strand
GGCCTACAAGACCATCTTCGGCGCCGCGCCGACCGACGCCAAGATCCACGCCCTGATCGACGGCCGCACCGACTACTTCATGTCCTATGGCGCCGACCGGGACGACAAGGGCGCGCCCACCGTCGGCCTCGGAACCAAGGCGGCCATGGTCGGCTGGCTATTGGCCGAGGCCGAGAAGGGGGATCTGGGCGTCATGGCCCGGTCCAACGCCGCCTGGCTGACCGATCTGGCCGACGACAGCGCCGCCTACGGCGTCAACATCGTCGGCGCCTATGGCAAGCCCGAATACGTGTTCGGCGGCTGATCGGGGACGACGCGCGTCGTCCCCGCCTTTTGAACCGCGGCCTATTTTTTCTTCTTCGTCGCCGTCGCCCACTTGGGCGGGGCCACGTTCTTCGGCGTCAGCAGGGGATCGATCAACTTGCCGGCGGACGGGCCGCCGGTGGCGCTCACGATGGCCGCGGTATTGGCCGCCGAGCCGGTCGAGGCCGTGTCCGCCCACCAGTCCGTGGAGGCGCGCAGCTTGGGCGAGGCCTTCAGATAGGTGTCGAGCTGGCTGTAGGGGATCGGGCGCTTGGGGCTGGTGATCGGGTAGGCGGACCGCGAGGTCTTCGGAGCGGCGTCGGCGGCGCCGGCGACCACCAGGGCGGCGAGGGCCGCGCCGGCGGCGAGGGTCTTGAGGAGCATCGGAAGTCTCCGTGATGACGGCGTCGTCACGGCGCCTTCTTCTAAACCCGGCCAAGGTTGTTAGGTTCACAACTTGGCCGCCGGTCGTCGAACTATGTTCGTCGGTCGGCGGCCCCGGTGTCGTCCGTCTATTTCGGTTCGACGCTCGGATCCTTGACCTCGCCGCCGGGCTGCATCGAGCCGGGGGCCGGCTGGGTGGTCGTGGCGTCGGGCGTGTTGGTCGGCGGGGTCGACGGCAGGCTGTCGGTCGTGGCCCGCTCATTGGCCGGGACCGAGGCCGCGGTGTCGGCCGACATGCCGGTCGAGGCGCTGGCCGAACCCGACCACCAGTCCTTGGTCGCCCGCTGCTTGGGCGAGGCCTTCAGATAGGCGTTGAGCTGGCTGTAGGGGATCGGCTGCTTGGGGCTGGCGATGGCGCCGCCGGACCGCGAGGTCGGGCCGGCGGTGGCGCTGGCGGCCACCAGGGCGGTGAGGGCCGCGCCGAGGGCGAGGGTCTTGAGGAGCATCGTAAATCTCCGTGTGAGGGCGGCGTCGTCACGGCGCCGTGTTTAAAACCAGCCAGGGGATCTTGGGTTCACAGCTTGGCCTTGGCGCCGGGCGCCTTTTTGCCGCTCGGCGATGATCGCACTGCTGGAAGGTGTGGCGCCCCGCCTGTTCTGGGGTAGCCTAGGCCCTATATCAGGAGGCCCCGCCGGACCGGTCACGCTGGCCCGGACGAGGCCCCGCCGGAGGATCGATCGACATGCCGCAAACCGTCGCCAAGCCCCATGTCCTGATCTCCCACGAGATGCTGCTGCCGATGCAGCCGCTGCTGGAGGGCGCCTACCAGGTGCACCGGCTGTGGGAATATCGCGACCGCCTGGCCTTCCTCGACGGTCCCGGCCGCCAGATCCGCGCCATCGTCCACGCCGGCGAGATGCCGCTGCACCGCGACCTGCTGTCGGAGATGCCGCAACTGGGCCTGATCGCCTGCGTCAGCGTCGGCTATGACGGCGTCGACGTGCCGTGGTGCAAGGCCCACGGCGTCTCGGTCACCCATTCGGCCGGGCTCAATGCCGGCGACGTCGCCGACCTGGCCATTGGCCTGCTGATCGCCGCCTGGCGCGGGGTCGTCGACGGCGACCGCCGGCTGCGGGCCGGCCGCTGGACCTCCAGCGACCGCATGAGCCCCCGCCACGGCCTGCGCGGCCGCAAGGCGGGCATCGTCGGCCTCGGCCATATTGGCGAGGCGGTGGCCCGCCGGCTGGCGGCCATGGACGTCTCGGTGGCCTGGTGGGGGCCGCGGCCGCAGGACACCCGCCTGCCGCGCGCCGACAGCCTGCTGGCCCTGGCCCGCGACAGCGACATCCTGGTGGTCTGCGCCCGCTCTGACCCCGGCAACCACCACATGATCTCGCAGCCGGTGATCGAGGCGCTGGGGCCGCAGGGCCTGCTGATCAACGTGGCCCGCGGGGCCCTGGTCGACGAGGCCGCCCTGATCGCCGCCCTCAAGGACGGCCGCCTGGGCATGGCGGCGCTGGACGTCTTTGAACAGGAGCCGACGCCGCCGGCGCGCTGGGCCGGCGTGCCCAACACCGTCTTGACCCCGCACGTGGCCGGAGCCACCCTCGACAGCATCCCGGCCATGGTCAGCCTGACCCTGGAGAACCTGCGGCGGTTCTTCCACGGCGAGCCCCTGGCCTCGCCGATCGGAGACTAGTCATGGCCAAGGTGCTTGGTGTCGGTGGCGTGTTCTTCAAGGCCGATGATCCGGCCGGCCTGCAGGACTGGTACGCCCGGGTGCTGGGCTTCAAGCTGCAGGATTGGGGCGGGGCGATGTTTCCCCACCCGACGACGGGCGCCGTCACCTGGTCGCCGTTCAAGGCCGACACCGACTATTTCGCGCCCTCGACCGCGCCGTTCATGATCAACTTCATCGTCGACGATCTGGACGGGGTGCTGGCCAAGGCCGCCGCCGAAGGGACCCTGCCGACCGGACGCCAGGACGAGAGCTATGGCCGCTTCGCCTGGCTGATCGACCCGGCCGGGGTGAAGATCGAACTGTGGCAGCCGCTCGGCGAGGCTCCCGCCCTGTAGATTTTGCTTGCCAAAAGGACATAAAGATATCTTTATGTCCGCATGAATCTAGCGTCGGAACAGGTGGTCGACATTCTGCGCGCGGCCGGCGAGTCGACCCGCCTGCGCGTGCTGGCCCTGCTGGCGGCCGAGGAGCTGTCGGTGCTCGAACTGTGCCGCATTCTCGACCAGAGCCAACCTCGCGTCTCGCGCCATCTGAAGCTGCTGGCCGAGGCCGGCCTGGTCGAGCGCTTTCCTGACGGGGCCTGGGTGTTCTACCGCCTGGCCGGGGCGGCCGCGGGACGCAGTCTGGTCGAACAGGCCCTGACCCTGATCACCGCCGACGACCCGGTGACCGGCGGCGACGCCGAGCGGCTGTCCGTGGTGCGGGCAGAGCGCTCGTCGGGCGCCCAGACCTATTTCGCCCGCAACGCCGCGCGCTGGAACGAGATCCGCTCGCTCTATGTCGACGAGGCCGAGGTCGAGGCGGCGATCCTGGCGGCGGCCGGGCAGGGGCCGTTCGAGGAGCTGGTCGACCTGGGGGCCGGGACGGGCCGCATGCTGACCATGTTCGGCGGCCGGGCCAACAACGCCGTCGGCCTGGACCTGTCGCAGCAGATGCTCAACATCGCCCGCGACGAGGTGGCCAAGGCCGGCCTGGCCCGCTGCGAGCTGCGTCACGGCGACATCTTCGCCACCGGCCTGCCGGGCGGCTGCGCCGACCTGGTGACCGTGCACCAGGTGCTGCACTATCTGGGCGACCCGGCCGCGGCGGTGGTCGAGGCGGCGCGACTGGTGGCCCCGGGCGGCCTGTTGCTGATCGCCGACTTCGCCCCCCACGACCACGAATTCCTGCGCGAGGCCCACCAGCACCGCCGGCTCGGTTTTTCGGACGCCGAGATCGTCGGCTGGCTGGAGCGGGCCGGCCTGACGCTGGAGACCAACACCGCCCTGCCGCCGTCCAAGGCCCAGGGTCTGACCGTGAAGATCTGGACGGCACGACGCCCCGGCGTCGCCGCCGCCGAAAGGAGCGCCGCATGACGCCGGCCAACATCTCGACGACGCCTCGCCGCGTCATCGGCCCCGTGGCTCGCGCCGGCGAGCGCGTCGGCCGCCCCAGCGTGTCGTTCGAGTTCTTCCCGCCGAAGACGCCGCAGATGGAGGAGAACCTGTGGGCGGCCATCAACCGCCTAGCCCCGCTGGACCCGGCCTTCGTCTCGGTGACCTACGGGGCCGGCGGCTCGACGCGCGAGCGCACCCACCGCACCGTCAAGCGCATCCTCGAGGAGACCACCCTCAAGCCCGCCGCCCACCTGACCTGCGTCGGGGCCAGCCGGGCCGAGGTCGACGAGGTGATCGCCGAATACTGGCAAACCGGCGTGCGCCACGTGGTCGCCCTGCGCGGCGACCCGCCGCCCGAGGAGAACGGCGGCGGCGTCGGCGGGGTCTATGTGCCGCGCGCCGACGGCTACAAGAACGCCACCGAGCTGACCTCGGCGGTGCGCGCGGTCGGGCCGTTCGAGGTGCTGGTCGGGGTCTATCCGGAGAAGCATCCGGAAAGTCCGTCGCTCGCCCATGACATCGACGTGCTGAAGGCCAAGATCGACGCCGGCGCCACCCTGGGGATCAGCCAGTTCTTCTTTGACATCGACGCCTTCCTGCGCTTCCACGACCAGGTGCGCGCCGCCGGGATCACCATTCCCATCGTGCCCGGCATCATGCCGGTGACCAATTTCAAGGGCCTGGTGAAGATGGCCGCCGCCTGCGGGACCAGCATCCCCGGCTGGCTGGCCAATCTGTTCGACGGCCTCGACGGCGACGTCGAGACCCGCCGCCTGCTGGCCTGTTCGGTGGCCACCGAGATGTGCGCCAAGCTGGCCGAGCAGGGCTTCGACGGCTTCCACTTCTACACCCTCAACCGCGCCGACCTGGTCTACGCCATCTGCCGGGTGCTGGGCGTGCGCGAGACCGTCGACGTGGCGGAGGCGGCGGCATGATCCGCGCTCTCGCTCTAGGCCTGATCCTGGCTCTATCGGCCGTCACCGGCGCGTCGGCGGCCGACCCGGCCAACTGGACCCGGCCCAACAAGCCCTACCGTATCGTCGGCAGCGTCTACTATGTCGGCTCCGAGGGGCTGTCGGCCTATCTGATCGCCTCGTCCAAGGGCCATGTGCTGCTGGACGGCGGGCCGTCGGCCCAGGGCGCCAAGCTGATCGAGGGCAATATCGCCGCGCTGGGCTTCAAGCTGTCGGACGTCAAGATCCTGATCAACACCCATGCCCACTTCGACCACGCTGGCGGCCTGGCCCAGCTGAAGGCCGACACCGGGGCCAAGCTCTACGCCTCGGCCGCCGATCGTCCCGCCCTGGAGAAGGGCGTGCACATCGGCGACAACGACAACGGTCCGACGCCGTTCCCGGCGGTGAAGGTCGACAAGACCGTGCGCGACAACGAGACGATCAAGCTGGGCGAAACGGTGCTGACCACCCATCTGATCCCGGGCCATACGCCCGGCGGCACGGCCTGGAGCCTGCCGGTGGTCGAGCGCGGGCGGCCGCTGAACGTGGTCTTCTATTCCTCGACCTCGGTGGCCGGCAACGTGCTGGTGGGCAACAAGGCCTATCCGCGCATCGTCGCCGACTATCGCTCAAGCTTCGCCAAGCTGAAGACCCTGCCCGCCGACGTCTTCCTGCCCGCCCACGAGGAGCAGGGCGACCTGATCGCCAAGCGCAGGAAGGTGTTGCGCGGCCAGGCCGACGCCTTCATCGACCCGACCGAGATGGGCAAGTTCGTCGTCGCTTCGGAAGCGGCGTTCGACAAGGAACTGGCCCGCCAGCAAGGAGCCGCCCGATGAGCGACCTGACCACTCGCGCGGGGCGGATCGCCGCCCTCAAGGCCGCCGCCAAGGAGCGGATCCTGATCCTCGACGGCTCGTGGGGCGTGATGTTCCAGAAGCGCAAGCTCTCCGAGGCCGACTACCGGGCCGAGCGCTTCGCCGACTATGACGGCCAGATGAAGGGCAACAACGACATCCTGTGCCTGACCCGGCCGGACATCGTCGCCGACCTGCATCATCAGTACTACGCGGCCGGGGCCGACATCTCGGAGACCAACACCTTTTCGGGCACCACCATCGCCCAGGCCGACTACCGCCTGGGGACGCAGGTGGTGCGCGACATCAATTACGAGGGCGCCCGCATCGCCCGGTCGGTGGCCGACGAATGGCTGGCCAAGGAGCCGACCAAGCCGCGCTTCGTCGCCGGCTCGATCGGGCCGCTGAACGTGATGTTGTCGATGTCGTCGGACGTGAATGATCCGGGCGCGCGCAAGGTGACCTTCGACCAGGTCTATCAGGCCTATCGCGAGCAGGTTTCGGCGCTGTACGACGGCGGCGTCGACCTGTTCTTGATCGAGACCATCACCGACACCCTCAACTGCAAGGCCGCGATCAAGGCCATCCTCGACCTGCGCGACGAGGGCCACGAGGAGCTGCCGATCTGGATCAGCGGCACCATCACCGACCGCTCGGGCCGCACCCTGTCGGGCCAGACGGCCGAGGCGTTCTGGAATTCGATCAAGCACTGCAAGCCGTTCGCCGTCGGCTTCAACTGCGCCCTGGGGGCCGACCTGATGCGGCCGCACATCGCCGAGATGGCCCGCATCGCCGACACCCTGGTCGCCGCCTATCCCAACGCCGGCCTGCCCAACGCCATGGGCGAGTACGACGAGGAGCCGCACCAGACGTCGCACGAGCTGCACGAATGGGCCAAGGACGGCATCGTCAACATCCTCGGCGGCTGCTGCGGCACCACGCCCGACCACATCAAGCACGTGGCCGACGAGGTGCGCGGGGTCGCGCCCCGTCCCATCCCCGAGCGTCCCAAGGCCATGCGCCTGGCGGGCCTCGAACCGTTCGAACTGGCCTAGAGACCTGTAATGCGAACCACCCTTCTGTTCGGCGGCGTCAATCGCGAACGTCTCGTCTCCGTGGCCAGCGCCCAGGCCATCGCCGCGGCCCTGCCCGAGGCCGACCTATGGTTCTGGGCGCCCGACGACCAGGTCTATGTCGCCGACCGCGCGGCCCTGCTGGCCCACCAGCGGCCGTTCGAGCTCGACTTGCCGACCGCCGGCGCGCCAATCGGCGACGTCGAAGCCGCGCTCGACCGGGCGCGGGCCGAACGCCGCGTCCTGGTGCTGGGCATGCACGGCGGCGCGGCCGAGAACGGCGAGTTCGCCGCGCTGTGCGAGGCGCGGCGCGTGCCGTTCACCGGTTCGGATTCGACCTCCAGCCGCCTGGCCTTCGACAAGATCGCCACCAAGATCGCCGTCGCCAAGGCCGGCGTCGTCGCGCCCCTGAGCGTCGACCTGGCCGAGGTCCCGGCGGCGCTGGCCAAGTACGGCAAGCTGGTCGCCAAGCCGGTGTCCGACGGCTCCAGCTACGGCCTGATCTTCGTCAACGGTCCGGCCGATCTGGAGACCCTGGCCCAGGCGGCCAAGGCCGAGGCCTATGTCGTCGAACCTTTCGTGGCCGGGGCCGAGGCCACCTGCGGCGTGCTCGAGCAGGACGGCAAGATCTTCGCCCTGCCGCCGGTGGAGATCCGCCCGGCCGACGGGGCCTTCGACTATGTCGGCAAGTACCTGGCCAAGACCACACAAGAGATCTGCCCGGCCACCTTCGCGCCGGAGATCAACGTCGCCATGCAGGAGGCCGCCCTCAAGGCCCACCGCACGGTGGGGGCGGGCGGCTATTCGCGCAGCGACTTCATCATCACTCCGGACGGGCCGATCTTCCTGGAGATCAACACCTTGCCGGGCCTGACCGCCGCCTCGCTCTACCCCAAGGCCCTGAAGGCCGAGGGCATCGGCTTCATCGACTTCCTCCACGGCCAGATCGCTTTGGCCGCCGCGCGCGTCGCGGCTGAAACGGCCTGACGGACACCCACGCCATGAGACCTGTCTTCATCAATATCGGCGAGCGCACCAACGTCACCGGTTCGGCCAAGTTCAAGAAGCTGGTGATCGAGGGCGACTATCCGGCCGCCCTGTCGGTGGCCCGCCAGCAGGTCGAGGCCGGGGCCCAGGTCATCGACGTCAACATGGACGAGGGCCTGTTGGATTCGAAGGCGGCCATGGTCACCTATCTGAATTTGATGGCCGCCGAACCCGACATCGCGCGGGTGCCGGTGATGATCGACAGCTCCAAGTGGGAGGTGATCGAGGCCGGACTGAAGTGCGTCCAGGGCAAGGCGATCGTCAATTCGATCTCGATGAAGGCGGGCGAGGCCGAGTTCATCCACCAAGCCAAACTGTGCCTGCGCTACGGCGCGGCCGTGGTGGTCATGGCCTTCGACGAGGTCGGCCAGGCCGACACCGCCAAGCGCAAGGTCGAGATCTGCGAGCGGGCCTACCGTATCCTGGTCGACCAGGTCGGTTTCCCGCCCGAGGACATCATCTTCGACCCCAACATCTTCGCGGTGGCGACGGGGATCGAGGAGCACGACAACTACGCTGTCGACTTCATCCAGGCGGTGGCCGAGATCAAGAAGCGCCTGCCCTACGCCCGCATCAGCGGCGGGGTGTCGAACGTGTCGTTCAGCTTCCGCGGCAACGAGCCGGTGCGGCGGGCCATCCACTCGGTGTTCCTCTACCACGCCATCAACGCCGGCATGGACATGGGCATCGTCAACGCCGGCGACCTGCCGGTCTACGACTCCCTCGACGCCGAACTGCGCGAGGCGGTCGAGGACGTCATCCTCAACCGGCCGCAGCGCACCAACGTCTCCAACACCGAGCGGCTGGTCGACCTGGCCCCGAAGTACAAGGGCGACAAGAGCCAGGTCCAGACCGCCAATCTCGAATGGCGCAAGGGCACGGTCGGCGAGCGCATCACCCACGCCCTGGTCAACGGCGTCACCGAGTTCATCGAGCAGGACACAGAGGAGGCGCGGCTGGCCGCCGAGCGGCCGCTGCACGTCATCGAAGGCCATCTGATGGATGGCATGAACGTGGTCGGCGACCTGTTCGGCTCGGGCAAGATGTTCCTGCCGCAGGTGGTCAAGTCGGCGCGGGTGATGAAGCAGGCGGTGGCCTGGCTGATGCCGTTCATGGAGGCCGAGAAGGAGGGCAAGCCGCGCGAGGCGGCCGGCAAGATCCTGATGGCCACCGTCAAGGGCGACGTCCACGACATCGGCAAGAACATCGTCGGCGTCGTGCTGCAGTGCAACAATTACGAGGTCATCGACCTGGGCGTCATGGTGCCCGCCGACCGCATCCTGGAAGAAGCCAAGAAGCACAAGGTCGACATCATCGGCCTGTCGGGCCTGATCACCCCGTCGCTGGACGAGATGGTGTTCGTGGCGGCCGAGATGGAGCGCCAGGGCTTCACCATCCCGCTGCTGATCGGCGGCGCCACCACCAGCCGCACCCACACGGCGGTGAAGATCGAGCCGGCCTATCACAAGGGCTCGACCACCTATGTGCTCGACGCCAGCCGCGCCGTGGGCGTGGTCTCGGGCCTGCTGTCGCCGTCCGAAAAGGATCGCCTGCAGGCCGAGACCCGCACCGACTATGTCCGCATCCGCGAGCAATACGCCCGCGGCCTGACCACCAAGGCCCGCACCAGTCTGGACGAGGCGCGCAAGAAGAAGTTCGCCATCGACTGGCAGGGCTACACCCCGCCCAAGCCGGCTTTCCTGGGCCTGCGCACCTTCGAGCCGAGCCTGGCCGAGCTGGTGCCGTTCATCGACTGGTCGCCGTTCTTCGCTAGCTGGGAGCTGGTCGGCCGCTTCCCGCAGATCCTCGAGGACGACGTGGTCGGGACCGCCGCCACCGACCTCTATCGCGACGCTGTCGCCATGCTCGACACGGTGGTGGCCGAG
>JAQGIN010000247.1 GCA_028291125.1 Caulobacter sp. | reverse complement strand
GCCTCGGTCGGCTTGTCCCAGAGCGTCGGGTCCTCGACCCGAGCGTTCAGCTCATCCAGTTTGCGTAGGGCGGCATCCCAGTCAAAGACGCCTCCTGAGCAGTCCAACGGACTGCTCGATGTCGGCCGCGGAGGCCTCAACATCCGGTCTCATCACGTTACTCCGTGACAGGGGTGAAGGGCGCGGGACATAGCCCCTGCCCGGAGTCGGCGCAATGGACGATGGTCAGTAAAGGCCGTTGAGGTTCTCGGGAACCTTGGGCGGCGGCTTGCCAGCTTCCGGCGGCGGGGCGCCGGGAATCTGACCGCCGGGCCAAGCGCCGTCATAGGGCTGCGGGCCGATCGACTCGGTTGGGGCGGCGACCTTGGGCTCGGTGCCCGGCCGGAACGCCTCGAGGACGCCGCGCACCAGGGCGAACTTGGCCGCCTTGGGTCGCTTGAAGTCGGTCTTGGGCTGGCCCTTCAGCACCTCGCGCATGAAGTCCATGAAGATCGGCACCGGGCCGGCGGCGCCGGTCTCGCCCTCGCCCAGCGAGCGGTTGTCGTCGAAGCCGATGAACACCCCGACCACCAGGCTGGGCGAATAGCCCATGAACCAGGCGCTGCGGTACTCGTTGGTGGTGCCGGTCTTGCCGGCCAGCGGATAGCCCAACGAGCTGACCTGGGCGGCGGTGCCGCGCTGGACCACGCCCTGCAGCATCGAGGTGATCTGATAGGCGGTGACCGGATCCATCACCTGCTCGCCGGTGGGGGCGATGCGCGGGCTCTCGTCGCCGCTGAAACCGGCCGTGCAGCGCACGCAGTCGCGCTTGTCGGCCTTGTAGATCACCTTGCCCTCGCGGTCCTGGACCAGTTCGATCAGGTGCGGCTCGACCCGGCGGCCGCCGTTGACGAATGGGGCATAGGCCGCGGTCAGCTTGAACGGCGTGGTCTCCCCGGCCCCGAGCGCCATGGCCAGCACCGGGGCCATGTCGTTGGTGACGCCCATCTTCTTGGCCATGGCGACGATCTTTCTCATGCCGACGCCTAGGGCCAGGCGCACGGTCATGCCGTTGATCGACTGCTCCAGGCCCTTGCGCAGCGGCAGGGCCCCATAGAACTTCTTGTGGTAGTTCTCTGGCGTCCAGTCCTCGCCATTGGCGCCCCGGAAGGTCATCTGGCTGTCGACCACCACGCTGGCCGGAGTGTAGCCGTTCTCCAGGGCGGTGGCGTAGACGATCGGCTTGAAGGCCGAGCCGGGCTGGCGCTGGGCTTGGGTGGCGCGGTTGAAGTTCGACAAGGAATAGCTGTAGCCGCCGACCAGGGCGACGACGCGGCCGGTATAGGGCTCCATCGCCACCAGCGCGCCGTTCACCGCCGGCACCTGGCGCAGGCGATAGCCGTCGCCGCTTTCGGCCTTTTCGACGAACACCAGATCGCCGGCCTTCAGCCCCTTGGTGGCCCGGGCCCAGGCCATGTCCTCGCCGACGATGGCCCCCTCGCCCTCGTCCTTGATCAGGCGCACGCGGCCGTCGGCCGAGGTCACCAGGGCCGGGCGCCAGCCGCGGCGTTCGGCCGGCGGGGCCTTGGCCCGCACCGCCTGCTCCCAATTGGCGTCGACGGTCTCGACATGGCCCCAGGCCCCGCGCCAGCCGTGGCGGCGGTCATAGGCCTCGAGCCCCTTCATCAGCGCCACCCGGCCGGCGGTCTGCAGCCGCGGATCCAGGGTGGTGCGCATGTAGTAGCCGCCCTCGTTGAGACGGGGGCCAAGCTTCACCAGACCCTGCTGACGCACCTCCTCGACGAAATAGTCGGCGTCGCGATAGCTGGCCCGGCGCGGCGCGGCCTGCACCACCAGGTCTTCCTTGATCGCTTGGGCGGCCTCGGCCCGGGTCACCCAGCCAAGGTCGGCCATCTGGCCGATCACCCAGTTGCGGCGGGCCAGGGCCTTCGCCTTATTGCGGATCGGATGGTAATTGTCGGGTCCCTTGGGCAGCGAGGCCAGATAGGCGCTTTCGGCCAAGGTCAGGTCGGGCAAGGACTTGCCGAAATAGTTGTAGGCGGCCGCGCCCACCCCGAACGAGCGGTAACCCAGCCAGATTTCGTTCAGATACAGCTCGAGAATCTGCTGCTTATCCAGCGACTCCTCCAGCCGGCCGGCCAGGATGGCTTCCTTGAACTTGCGGCCGACCGTGGCGTCGCTGGTCAAGAGAACGTTCTTGGCCACCTGCTAGGTGATGGTCGAGCCCCCCTCCAGCCGCCGGCCGCGGGCCGCGTTGCCGATATTGTTGAGCATGGCCCGCGAAAAGCCCTGCACGTCGACGCCGCCGTGCTTGAAGAAATTGTGGTCCTCGGCCGCCAGGAAGGCGTGGGCCAGCTGCGGCGGGATCTGGTCATAGGGGACGAAGATCCGGCGTTCCTTGGAATATTCACCGATCAGCGTGCCGTCCCAGGCATAGACGCGCGTCGCCGTCGGCGGCCGGTAGTCCTGAAGTTCGCCGGCGTCGGGCATGTCGTGGAACAGCCAGGCGGCGTAGATGGCGATGGCGAACCCGGCCACGGCGATCGCCGACAGCACGGTCACGCCGGCCACGGCGATCCATCGTTCTCTGGGTTTTAGATCCACGCAGCCTCCGCCGGGCGCCGCCCAACACCCGCCTC
>JAQGIN010000239.1 GCA_028291125.1 Caulobacter sp. | reverse complement strand
CGCGCCTCGCCGGCGGGTGCTGGAGCTGTTGCTCGAGGCCGGCCAGCCGGTGAAGGCCTATGACCTGATCTCGGCCTTCGGCGGCCCCGGCGCCCCGGCCAAGCCGCCGACCGTCTACCGCGCCCTGGACTTCCTCGAGAAGCAGGGCTTCGCCCACCGCATCGAGAGCCTCAACGCCTATGTCGCCTGCCGACGCGAGGCCGACGGCCACGCCGCCGCCTTCCTGATCTGCGACTGCTGCGGCGCCACCCGTGAGATCGAACCCTCGGCCAGCGGCGAGATCATCGCCGCCGGGGCCGCGGCCGGCTACACCCTCACCGGCGTCACCATCGAGGCCCACGGCCTCTGCGGCGATTGCCGAAAGTGAACAAACGCCTCTAGGCTGGCGGGCGTCGCAAGATCGCCGCCCCGAGCCCGAGGACCGCCCCATGACGACCACCGAGGCTCTCCCAGGCGTCGAGATCTGGCGGGGGGGCGTGAACACCTGGGACTGCGACGAGATGGGGCACATGAACGTGCGCTTCTACGTCGCCCGCGCCATGGAGGGCCTGGCCGGCTTGGCCGCCGAACTGGGCCTGCCCCACGCCTTCGCCCCCTACGCCAACGCCACCCTGGTGGTCCGCGAGCACCACATGCGCTTCCTGCGCGAGGCCCGCCCCGGCGCCGCCCTGCACATGCTGGGCGGGGTGATCGAGATCGGCGAGGACGAGGCCCGGCTGCTGCAGCTCTTGGTCCACACCGCCACCGGCGAGGTCGCCGCCGCCTTCCAGACCACCGTCGCTCACGTCACGCCGCGCGACGGCGAGTCCTTCCCCTGGCCGAGCGTCACCCTGGAGCGGGCCAAGGCCCTGCGGGTCGAGGTTCCGGACGCCGCCCGGGCCCGCGGCCTGACCCTGGATCCGTTCACCGCCACCGCCAGCCTGGCCCGCGCCGACGACCTGGGCCTCAAGCGCATCGGCCTGGGGGCCCTGAGCCCCAACGATTGCGACGTGTTCGGCCGCATGCATCCCGAGCAGTTCATCGGCCGGGTGTCGGATGGCATCGCCGGCTTCATCGGCCCGTTTCGCGACGTGGTGGTCGCGGCGGCCGACACGCCCCCGGCCCGCAGCGGCGGAGCGGTGCTGGAATACCGCATCGCCTATCTGGCCTGGCCGCGAGCCGGGGATCGGGTGGAGCTGCGTTCCGGCCTGGTCGGGGCCGACGCCAAGACCCTGCGCGTCGTCCACTGGATGCTCGATCCCGCCACCGGCCGGCCTTGGGGCACGTCCGAGGCGGTGACCGTCACCTTCGACCTCGACGCCCGCAAGGTGGTGCCGGTCTCGGCGGCGGCGCGAGAACAGTTGGCGAAGTTCGCGGTGGCGGGGCTGGGCCTCTAGGATCGATGGAAGGGGACAGGCACTCACCCCACCGTCCCGTGCAAGCTAGACCGAAGCCGTGGGGTGAGTGCCTGTCCCCGCCCTATCTATCCCCTACCCCGCCGCGGCGTCGAAGATCGCCTCGCGGACCAGGTCGGGGCGCTCCATCGGCAGGAAGTGGCTGGTCCCCGGCACGGTGTCGATGCGCACCCGCGGATTGCGGCGGATGAAGCCGCCTCCGTCGCCGATGCGGCAGGTGGAGTCGCGCTCGGCGCGCAGGATGTGGACCGGGCGCTCCACCCGCCCCACGGCCCGCCACGGGTCGTGGCCCTGGGCGGCGTAATTGGAGGCCTCCCAGGCCGGGGCGCAGGCCAGTTCGACCTTGCCGTCCGGGCGGTCGACGAAGCCGCCGCCAACATAGTCGGCCAGCATGGTCTCGGGCCAGGTGCGGAAGGCCCCGCGGCCGCGATAGGCCGCGAAGGCCGCCTCGCGGCTGTCGAACACCGCGCGTCGGCGCAGGGCCGCTCGGACCAGCGGCGTGCGCCGCGCCAGGCTGGCCGCCCAGGGCGTCCGCGCGGCCAGGGTCGCCGCCAGCGGCAGGATCACCGGCTCCAGCAGCACCAGGCCGCGCACGGCGGCCGGTTGATCGGCGGCGGCCAGCAGACTGACCGTGCCGCCCATCGAGTGGCCGGCCAGCACCACCGGCGGCTGGTCGAGGGCGGCCAGTAGGGCCACCAGGTCGTCGCGCAGGTCGCGCCACGAGCGCCGGCCCTCGGGCGCGGCGGCCAGGGTGGTGGCGCCGTGGCCGCGCTGGTCGACCGCCAGCACCCGCAGCCCGGCCCCGAGCGGGGCCAGCAGGGTGCGGTAGGTCTGGGCGTTGAAGCCGTTGGCGTGGACGAACACCACGTCCACCGGCTGGTCCTGCGGGCCGAACTCCAAGGCCGCCATGTCGCCGGCCCCGGCGCGGCTGTCGATGGCGATCAATCTCCGCCGAGGCTCTCTGAACATGGCCGCGTCCATCGGCGAAATCCCATCTTGCGACCCGAGCTCTAAAGGTAGGCGCGCGGAGGGCCCGCGTCCACGCCGGTTGGCGCGGGGCCCGCGCCGCGCAATAGTCAGCTGATCAACGATAAGGGAGGAAGGCATGAGCCTGGATGATCCGACGGCCCTCGGCTGTTTCACGGTCGAGATCGACGCGGGTGTCGCCCACCTGCGGCTGAACCGTCCCGAGGCCCTCAACACCATGACCCGGGCCTTCTGGAACGAGCTGCCGGCCATAATCCGCGACATCGACGACAACGCCCGCGCCCGCTGCATCGTCATCTCCTCCACCGGCAAGCACTTCTCGGCCGGCATGGATCTGGCGGTGTTCACCGACGGCGAGGGCGTCACCGCCGCCCCGGCCGCCGACCCGCAGATCGTCGCCGAGCGCTTCCGCCATCAGGTGCGCCTGCTGCAGGACAGCTTCGCCTGCCTGGACCAGGCGCGGATGCCGGTGATCGTCGCCATCCAGGGCGGCTGCATCGGCGGGGCGGTCGACCTGATCAGCGCCTGCGACATCCGCTATGCGAGCGCCGACGCCTTCTTCACCATCCACGAGATCAATATCGGCATGACCGCCGACGTCGGCACCTTCCCGCGGCTGTGCAAGCTGATCCCCGAGGGGTGGGTGCGCGAGCTGGCCTATGCCGGCGGCCGCCTGCCGGCCGCCCGGGCCCGCGAGCTGGGCCTGGTCAACGAGGTGTTCGACAGCCACGAGGCCCTGGTCGCCCACGCCCTGGCCACGGCGCGCGAGATCGCCAGCAAGTCGCCGCTGGCGGTGACCGGTTCGAAGGTGATGATCAACTACGCCCGCGACCACTCGATCGCCGACGCCCTCGACTATATCGCCGTCTGGCAGACCGGGATGTTCTCGGGGCCGCACATGGCCGAGGCCTTCGCCGCCAAACAGGCGGGACGCGCGCCGGTCTATCCCGACCTGCTGCCGCTCAAGACTCGGATGTGACGGGGCCGGTGACGGGCGACGGCATCTCGGCGTCGCGCAGGTCGCAGCCGGTCAGCCGGGCGCGGCCCAGATCGGCGTCGATCAGGCGCACGCGGCGGGCGCTGGCCCCCATCAGATTGGCGTCGCGCAACACCGCCCGGGTCAGATCGGTGCGCAGCTGGCGACCCTCGCCGATGGCCAGCGGGCCCAGTTGGGCCCCCGACAGGTCGGCGCGGCTTAGCTTGGCGTCGACCAGCTTGGCGCCGCGCAGGTCGGCGTTGCGCAGCTTGACCCCGCGCAGGTCGGCCCCGGCCAGGTTGGCGCCCTGCAACTGCACGCCGTCCAGATCCATGCCGAAGAACACCGCGCCCGGAGCCATCAGCCCGCTCAGGCGACGGCCCTTCAGGCGTTTCAGCGGCCGAAAATCGGCGCCCTCGGCCCGCCCCGGCGCGCCCTCGGCTCCGTCGGTGCGGCAGAAGGTTTCGTGGGCGTCCAGCAGCTCGTGCAACGGCAGGTCGTCGACATAGACGATGGCCGGCGGGGCGCGCAGCACGCCGCTCAGGTCGGCGTCCTGCAGATTGGTCCCGCTGAGATCGACATCGACCAGCACCGCCCCCCGCAGCGAGGCCCCGGCCAGGTCGGCGTTGAACAGGTCGGCCCCCGACAGATTGGCCCCGTCGAGAATGGCGTTGAGCAGCTTGGCCCCCTGCAGCGACGCCCCGCTCAGGTCGGCGTCGGTGAAGTCGGCGGCCTGGGCCAGGGTCCCGGAAATCTGCGCCCCGGTCAGCTTGGCGCCGTGCAGGATGGCGTAGCTCAGCTCACCGGGGGTCTTCTCGTGCTCGAGGATGCGAAAGCCGCCGACCCCGTCCTGCAGGGCGGTGACGCCCTCGCGCAGGTCGCAGCCCGACAGGTCGGCGCCGGTGAGATTGGCCCCGCGCAGGCAGGCGCCGCGCAGGTCCGATCGGGTCAGCCGCGCCTCGCGCAGGTCGGCGTCGCGCAGGTCGGCGCCGTACAGGGTGGCCCGGATCAGTTTGGCGCGGTTCATCAGCGCCCCGCCCAGGCGCGCGCCGGTCAGGTCGGCCTCGGAGAGGTCGACGTCGGCGAAGTCGTAGTTGCAGAGATTGACGTAGGCGAAGCTGGCCAGGCGGCCGGCCGGCAGCCCCTTCAGATAGCGGCCGTGCGCCTCGACCATGGCCTTGATGACGCTGGCGTCCAGCTGTCGGATCAGGCTCGGTTCGGGGGCGGGGGCGTCGGAACTGGCGGCGGCGGGCTTGTTCATCGAACGGCGATCATCGCCGATCGTCTTTAAGGAAAGGTTCAGCCGCGGCCTACAACCATCCCTTGCGCTTGAACCACAGCAGCGGCCCCACCGCCGCCACGAACATCATGCCGAGCGCCATCGGATAACCCTCCATCCACTTCAGCTCGGGCATGTGATGGAAGTTCATGCCGTAGACGCCGGCGATTAGGGTCGGCGGCAGGAACACCGCCGAGAACACCGAGAAGATCTTGAAGATGGCGTTCTGTTCGATGTTGATCAGGCCCAGGGCCGCGTCGAGCAGGAAGGTGATGTTGCCCGACACGTAGCTGGAATGGTCGGTGATCGACTGCACGTCGCGCTGCAGCGATTTCAGGTGGTCGCGCAGGTCGCGGTCGCCCTCGAACTGGTCGGCCAGGGAGGCGAAGCTGATCAGCCGGGCCAGGCTGACCAGGCTGTCACGGGCCTTGGCGTTGACGTTCTGGGCCCGGCCCAGGCGGTTGAGGATCTGCTCGAAGGCGCCGCCGCGCGGCCGGTTGAAGATCGCCCGCGACTGATCCTCCACCACCCCGGCGGTGCGTTCGAGGATGTCGGCGGTGCGGTCGATCAGGGCGTCGAGCAGGCCCAGGAAGGTCTGGACCCCGGTCGGGCATAGGCTGGGCTGGCGCTCGGCCTGGGCGGCGAACACCGAAAACGCCTTCGGCTCGACATAGCGGATGGTCACCAGCCGCTGACCGACCAGGACGAAGGTCACCGGGGCGGCGGTCGGCAGGTCGCCGTCGGCGTTGACCAGCACGGTGGCGGTCATGAAGGTGCCGCCGTCTTCCTGATAGAGCCGCGACGAAGCCTCGATCTCGGCCATGTCCTCGCGGGTCGGCAGCAGCACGCCCAGGGATTGCTCGACCGCCACCTCCTCGGCGCGGGTCGGGTCGACCAGCTCGATCCAGACAGCGTCGTCGGGCACCCGCCAGCCGGCGGTCTGGCCGCCCGGCTCGAAGCCCGGCGCGCCGGCGCGCAGCACCCTCAACATGGATCGATCCGCCTGGTCACGCGCCGGGAATGGCCCAGCGCGGCCATGGCGTCAACGCGAAGCCGGCTTTTCGTCGCTCTGGGCGGTCGCGGCCTGGATCAAGGCGGCGATGCGATCGGTGGAGTCGGCGGCCTGGTTGATCAGGTCCAGCGGCGACACCCCGGGGCGCACCGCGGCGGCGACCTGGCTGGCGGCCGACTGGGCCATGGCGACGGCGGCGTTCTGGGCCATGGCGATCTTCGAGGTCGCGGCGGCGATGGTGGTCGCCCGGGCGTCCTGATAGATGAAGCCATAGGTGGGATAGACGGTGGCGCCCAGGTTGCCGGCGGGATCGTACCAGACCTTGACCTGGCTCCAGTCGCCGGCCGGCGAGACGTCGACGACGGTGACGTCCTTCTCGACCTGACCGCGACCGCCGTCGATCACCGACCAATTGGCGTGGGTGACCTGGATGATGCGGTCGGTCAGAACCTGGCTGACGAAGGCGACGTGGCCGAGATTCATTCGGCCGGTCGGCTTGAAACAGAGGACGGCGCCGGACTTCGGGGCCACGCCGGTGTCATACTTGCCGGTGGCCTGGGTCCACCAGGTGCGGGCGTCGCCGAAGATTTGAATGCCAGACATGAGACGGGCGAAAGGAACGCACTGCCAGTACCCGTCAGCCATCGCGCCGGAAGCCGGCAGCAGGCTGATCATGGCGGCGGCGGCCAGGGAACCAAGAAGGGTTCTCGTCCGTTTCATCATGCTTGGGTACTCCCCCGCCTACTACGGTTAAGGGGATAACCCTGACGCAAACATATGAAAAGAGTGTTTCTGAGCTACGCCTGTGACCAGACGTCGCTGTTCTGTGGATAACAGCGAAGGTCCGCCGCGCCGAAGATCGCCGTTCGCGACCAATTCATGGCCAAACTCGCTGATCAATGCCTCGCCACCATGACATCCTATCCAAGCCGAATGTCAAACTCTATTGGCGGCGATACTCCACGCATTTCCAACTACATTGCTAAACGAGCATTAACCAAGACAAACATCCTATCCGTCGACGATCTGGACGATAGATCCCGCCGACGCTTCGGCGCCGGACCGCCGTCATCGCGACGCACGCCTGTGACAGGCGGCGCGGGTGGGTTATGACTGGCCAAAATCTCACAGGATCGCAGCGCCTCCATGAACGACCTTCTCGCTCTCGCCGCCAATCCCGCCGCCTGGGCGGCCCTGATCACCCTGGTGGTGATGGAGATCGTCCTCGGCATCGACAATCTGATCTTCATCTCGATCCTGTCGAACAAGCTGACGGCCGAACACCGCACCCGCGTGCGGCGGATCGGCATCGGCCTGGCCCTGGTCATGCGCCTGCTGCTGCTGTCGGGGATCGCCTGGATCGTCAGCCTGACCAAGCCTCTGTTCGAGGCCTTCGGCCATGGCTTCTCCTGGCGCGACCTGATCCTGATCGCCGGCGGCCTGTTCCTGATCTGGAAGGCGACCAAGGAGATCCACCACACGATGGATCCGGGGCAGAGCCACGACGTGCTCGACAAGAAGGCCGTCGCCATCGTCGGCGTCGGCGCGGCCATCGTGCAGATCATCCTGCTGGACATGGTGTTCTCGATCGACTCGATCCTCACCGCCGTCGGCATGACCGAGCACCTGCCGATCATGATCATCGCGGTGATTATCGCCGTCGGGGCGATGATGTTCGCCGCCGACCCGCTGGCCAATTTCATCAACAGCAATCCCAGCGTGGTGATGCTGGCGCTCGGCTTCCTGCTGATGATCGGCGTCATGCTGATCGCCGACGGCGTCGGCCAGCACGTGCCCAAGGGCTATATCTACGCCGCCATGGCCTTCTCGGCCCTGGTCGAGGGGCTGAACATGCTGTCGCGCAAGGCCGAGGCCAAGAAGGCCGCCGCGAAAAAGGCCCACTAGCCCCGGATGGACAGCCAGACCTTCACCGACGACGAGCGCCGCCTGACCCTGGCGGCGCTGATGATCGTGTTCCTGCTCAGCGCCCTGGACCAAACGGTGGTCTCCACCGCCATGCCGCGCATCATCGCCGAGCTGAAAGGCCTGGCGCTGTATTCGTGGGTCACCACCGCCTATCTGCTGACCTCGACGGTCATGGTGCCGATCTGGGGCAAGCTGGGCGACATCTACGGCCGCAAGCCGGTGCTGGTGGCGGGGATCGTCATCTTCCTGGCCGGCTCGTGGCTGTCGGGCCTATCGGGCGAGTTCGGGCCGATCCTCGGCGTCGACGGCATGGTGCAGCTGATCCTGTTCCGAGCCTTGCAGGGCATTGGCGGCGGGGCGCTGTTCACCACCGCCTTCGCCATCATCGCCGACCTCTATCCGCCGCGCGAGCGGGGCAAGTTCGCCGGCATCTTCGGCTCGGTGTTCGGCCTGGCCAGCGTGCTGGGCCCGCTGATCGGCGGCTATTTCACCGACCACGGCACCGTGCATATCGGCTCGCACGTCGTCGCCGGCTGGCGATGGGTGTTCTATGTCAACCTGCCGCTCAGCTTGCTGTCGCTGTTCATGATCCTGGTGAAGATGCCGGTCCTGGCCCATCGCCGTTCCGGCGCGGTGGACTATCCCGGGGCCCTGCTGCTGGTCGTCGCCTTCGTGCCGCTGCTGCTGGCGCTGAGCCTGGGCGGCCACAGCTTCGGCTGGGGATCGCCGCAGAGCCTGGGCCTGTTTGGCGGGGCGGCGATCGCGCTCTTGCTGTTCGTCGCCGTCGAGCGGCGGGTGAGCAATCCGATCCTGCCGCTGGCCCTGTTCCGCAACCGGGTGTTCAGCACCTCGAACCTGGCCGGTTTCCTGATCTCCATGGCCTTCCTCGGCGTCGTCACCTTCCTGCCGCTATACATGCAGCTGGGCATGGGGGTGGACGCCACCACCAGCGGCCTGGCCATCCTGCCGCTGATGGGCGGGCTGATCATCTCCAGCACCGTCGCCGGCCAGCTGGTCTCGCGCCTGGGCCGCTACAAGCCGCTGATGATCGCCGGGGCCGTGCTGCTGCTGGTCGGGGTGTGGCTGCTCAGCCGGGTCACCATCCACACCACCCTGCCCGACCTGTGCTGGCGGATGCTGATCGTCGGCCTCGGCCTCGGCCCCGGCCAGAGCCTGTTCGGCCTGGCCGCCCAGAACGCGGTCTCGCCGCGCGACATCGGCGTGGCCACCAGCTCCAACCAGTTCTTCCGCCAGATCGGCTCGACCATCGGGGTGGCGCTGTTCGGGGCCCTGCTGACCCACCGGCTGGCCGATTCCGGCCAGGGGATGGATCTGGGCGCGCTGCAGGGCCTGGCCCTGCGGGCCACGGCCACCGGGGCGCGGCACGCCGCCGACCC
>JAQGIN010000220.1 GCA_028291125.1 Caulobacter sp. | reverse complement strand
GGCGTTGGACACCGCCTGACGAGCGGCGGCGTCAGGCGGCCTTCTTGGCCACCTTGTCCTTTTTCGGCTTCTTGTCCTTCTTCGGCTTGTCGGCCTTGGCCTTCCTGGCCTTCGGCTCGGCGTCGGCCGCGACATGGATGTCGGCCCCGGCCAGGTCGCCCAGCAGGGCCAGGAAGCCGTCGCGCTTGCCGGCCTTGAGCAGGGCCAGGATGCGGCCGTCGGCGGCGGCGACCTTGGGGCGGGCCTCTTCCAGCGCGGCCTGGCCGGCCGGGGTCAGGCGCACGCTGTTGGCGCGGGCGTCGATGTCGCTGCGCTGGCGTTCGACATGGCCCTTGGCGATCATCCGCGCCACCATGTCGGCCAGGGTCGAGCGGTCGATGCCGGTGGCCCGCACCAGGCCGGTCTGGGTCAGGCCCTGGTTCTCGGCGACGGCGGCGAGCACGGCGAACTGGCGCTGGGTGATCGCGCCCGGTCCGCCCTCTTCGGCGTAGATGTCGAGGGCCAGCTGCAGGGCGCGGTGCAGCAGATGGCTCGGCGAGCGGTTCAACAGGCCGGGACCCTTGTCCGCCGAAGCCTTGCCGCTCTTGGTCTTCGACATGGGTGGTCCCTCATCGCTTCCGTCGCCGGATGAGAAGATACCATGGGTATACGGCGGTTTGACGACAGATTGGTCCGTGGGCGGCGGGATCCGCCGGACGTCAGAAGCCGGCGTCGGGCGGTTCGGGGGCCACCGGCTCGCCGGCCGCCTTCAAGTGCTTCATCATGAACGGCACCTGGGTCAGCGAGAAGACGATGGCCAGCGGCAGCAGGCCGACCCGGAACTTCACCCAGGTGTCGGTGTCCTGGGTCAGGCGAACGATCTCGTTGGCGACGGCGGCGAAGGCGAAGTACAGGCCGTAGCGGATCGTCAGGATGCGCCAGGCCTTGTCGGGCAGGGCCATGGCCTCGCCCATCAGCGCCTTCAGCGGCGCCTTGCCCATCAGCGCCCCGCCGATCATGAACGCCGCCAGGGCGCCGTTGACCACCGTGACCTTGACCTTCACGAACACGTCGCTGTGGAACACCAGACCCAGGCCGCCGAAGATCAGGGCCATGACGCCGCTGAACAGCGGCAGCAGGGCGACCCGCTTCTCGACCAGATAGCCCAGGACCAGGGCCACGGCCGAGGCGGCGACCAGCACCCAGGTGGCCTTCTGGAAGTCGCGGGTGGTGAAGAAGGCGACGGCGAAGGCGATCGGCGCGCCGTAGTCGACGGCGGTGCGCACCCAGGCGGCGGATTTCTTGGCCTTGGGCGGGGTTGGCTCGGTCATCTCTAGTCCTCCAACCCAACCAGGGTGCGCGAAAAGGCGCGGGCGTCGAACGGCTGCAGGTCCTCGACCCCCTCGCCGACCCCGATCAGCTTGATCGGGCTGTCGCTGGCCCGGGCCACCGGCACCAGCACGCCGCCGCGGGCGGTGCCGTCCAGCTTGGTCATGACGATGCCCGAGACGCCGACCTGGTTGCCGAAGATCTTCTCCTGGGCCAGGGCGTTGCGGCCGACCGTGGCGTCGAGCACCAGCAGGGTCTCGTGCGGGGTGTCCGGATCGAGCTTCTTGAGCACCCGGATCACCTTCAGCAATTCGTCCATCAGCCCCTGCTTGTTCTGCAGCCGGCCAGCGGTGTCGATCAGCACCACGTCGTAGTGCTCGGCCTTGGCGATCTCGACCGCCTCGAAGGCCAGGGCGGCGGCGTCGGAGCCGGCCGGCTTGGACAGGAAGCCGGCCCCGGCCCGGTCGGCCCAGACCTTCAACTGCTCGACGGCGGCGGCGCGGAAGGTGTCGCCGGCGGCGATCAGCACCTTGGCCCCGCGGCCGGTGAGGTCGGACGCGATCTTGCCCAGGGTGGTGGTCTTGCCCGAGCCGTTGACGCCGACGAACAGCACCACATAGGGCCGCGGGCCCGACAGCGGGTCGAACACGCCCTGGCGGTCGACCAGCTCGGCGGCGATCAGTTCGGCCAGGGCTTCCTTGACCTCGATCTCGCTGGACGACTTGCCGAACCGGGCCTTGCCGAAGGCGTCGGCGATGCGGGCGGCGATCTGCGGGCCCAGATCGGCCTCGATCAGCATCTCCTCCAGGGCGTCCAACTGCTCCTGGTCGAGCGGCTTGCGGAACACCGCCGCGGTCACCTGTTCGGTCACCGCCTTGGAGGAGCGCGAGAGGCCGCTGGCCAGCCGCTGGAACCAGCCTTTTTTCTGTTCGGGCGTGTCGGTCATGGCGCTCCTTTAGCCTTGCATGGCATGAAACGCCAATGGACGCGCTTTCGACCGCCCTCTACTGGCTGGACTACGCCGCCGTCGCCGTGTTCGGGGCCACCGGGGCCCTGGCCGCCGCGCGCCGACGGCACGACATCATCACCTTCGGCTTCTTCGCCGCCATCACCGGGGTCGGCGGCGGCACGCTGCGCGACCTGTTGATCGGCGCGCCGGTGTTCTGGGTGCAGCGACCCGGCTACATCCTGGTCTGCCTGGCGGCGGCGGGAATGGTGTGGATGTTCGGCGGCCGCGGCTGGCGGTTCCGGGCCCTGCTGTGGCTCGACGCCCTGGGCATGGCCGCCTACGCCGTGTTCGGCGCCGCCAAGGCGTTGAGCGCCGGCGTCCATCCGATCTCGGCGGTGGTTATGGGCATCCTCACCGCCAGCTTCGGCGGCATCATCCGCGACGTCCTGGCCGAGGAGCCGTCGATCCTGCTCAGCCGCGAGATCTACATCACCGCCGCCCTGCTGGGGGCCGCCGCCTTCGTGGCCCTGAGCGTGCTCGGCGTCGCCTTCTGGCCGGCCGGCCTGGCCGGCTTCGCCGCCGCCTTCGGCCTACGGGCCGCCGCCCTCAAGCTGGGCTGGAGCATGCCGGCCTTCATGGGCGGCAAGACGCAGGCGTAGGGGTCAACTCAACGCTAAGCGTCCCCACCGCCCATCATCCCCGCGAAAGCGGGGACCCAGGTGTTTTATCGTTGAGCGCCGGGGGTTTCAGAAAAAGCCTGGGTCCCCGCTTTCGCGGGGATGATGAAATGTGGGGAGTGGATCGCGCCCTAGTCGATCGGCCAGTCGTCGACGTGGTGGTCGGGGTGCTGGCGCGAGACGATGCGGCCGTGCGGGCCGGGCGACGGGCGCACCGGCAGGTCGGCGACATGGTCGATCCACGCCGCGCGGGCCTCGACGGCCAGCTGCACCACCGGCGTCGCCGCCGAAGGGTCGTCGAGGGCGAACACCGCCAGGTCGATGACCGCCTCGTTCCACTCGAAAGTCAGCGGCGTGCCGCAGTCGCGGCAAAAACCGCGCCGGACCAGGTTCGAGCTTTGAAAATGCGCCGGCGCGCCGCGCGTCCAGCTCAGGTCGGCGACTTGGACCGAGACCAGGGCGCCGAACGGGCCGGCGAACGCCTTCTGGCACATGCGGCAGTGGCAGATCGAGGCGCGGCCCAGGGCGCCATCGACACGGAACCGCACCGCCCCGCATTGGCAGCCGCCGCTGAAGGCGGCCGGGGAGGGGGTCTGGATCATGGACTCACCTGATTGGCGGCGGCCGCCAGGTCGGTGGCGGGATGGGCGCTGAGCCGGAACCGCACTTCGTAGCCGTCATGGTCCGACAGCACCGGCCCGGCCGCCGAGCCGTCGAACATCGCCGCGACCTGGATCGGCCGCAAGCTGACCCGCGCTCCGTCGGAAAAGCCGATCAGGTCCTGGGTGTCCAGCCACGGGGCGTCGCCGTCGAACGAGATCTCGGCGTCGCAGCTCTTGGGCCGGGTCTTGCAGTACTGGCTGACCACGTCGAACGGATAGTCCTCCATCACGTAATCGAAGCGGTCGGGGGCGTGCTTGACGTTGAAGTCGCCGCCGACGATCAGCGGCGCGCCCGGCGTGCGGTCCTGCTGCATGAACGATTTGAGCTCGTCGGCCTGCAGGTGGTGGGCGGTGCGGTTGCGGGCCCGCGGCACCCGCGAGGCGCCCTTGGAATTGAGATGGGTGTTGGCCACCTCGACCGGGACCGGCAGGCCAGGCACCTGCAGGCTGACCAGCATCACCCCCTTGTTGGCCAGGCAGTCGAGGCCGGCGCAATAGTGGTAGGCGTGCGACTTGACCCACTGGATCGGATGGTTACTCAGCACCCACAGGCCGCTGGAGCGCCACTTGCCCAGGCCCTCGCCGTGGCGGCGATATTTCACCCGCCGGTAGTCGGGCTTGTCGTCCTTGCTGAACGGGCTGGGATCGCGCTGGCCGCGCTTGGGGCCGCGCGCCACATAGGGATAGCCGCTCAGCGTGATCAGGTCGGCGGTCTCCTTGGCGAAGCCTTCCTGGATCAGCACCACGTCGGGCTCGCGGCCCTGGTCGCGCAGGGCGGCCAGGTGGCGGCCGATGGCCTTCAGCGCCTCGCCGCGCCCCGAGCGCACCGGCCAGGGCAGGCCCTCGACATTGTAGGTCATGACGCTGAGCTCGACCGGCGGCGGGGTCGCGGCGGCGGCCTGGGTCTCGGCCAGCCAGAGGCCGGTCAGCAGCAGGACGGCGGCGAGCAGGGACGCGCGCCGGGCCATGGTCAGGCGGCGGCCTCGGCCAGGGCCCGCGTCCCGTCGTGGCCGGTGACGCGGAAGCGGGCGATCTGGCCCTGCGGCGCGGGGCCGGTGAAGGCGATCTCGGTGAAGTCCTCGGCCCGGGCCACGCCGTCGCGCTCGACCAGGCCCGACAGGGTCCGGCCGATCTGGCGCTCGAGATGGCGGACCAGGGCGGCGTCGCCGGCCTCGCGCAGCCGCTTGGCGCGGGCCTTGATGACGTCGCCGGCCACGCGGGGCATGCGCGCCGCCGGGGTGCCGGGGCGGGCGCTGTAGGGGAAGACGTGCAGGAAGGCCAGGCCCGCCTCCTCGACCAGCTTCAGGGTGTTTTCGAAGGCCTCGTCGGTCTCGGTCGGGAAGCCGGCGATCAGGTCGGCGCCGAACGCGGTGTCGGGGCGCACGGCGCGGACCTCGGCGACCAGCTTAAGGGCGTCGGCGCGGCTGTGGCGGCGCTTCATGCGCTTGAGGATCAAATCATCGCCGGCCTGCAGGCTCAGATGCAGATAGGGCATCAGCCGCGGCTCGCTCGCCAAGAGCTTCATCAGGTCGGGGTCGATCTCGGCGGCGTCGATCGACGACAGCCGCAGGCGCGCCAGACCGGGAACCAGCTTGAGAATCCGCGCCGTCAGCTGGCCCAGGGTCGGCTGGCCGGGCAGGTCGGTCCCCCAGCTGGTGACGTCGACCCCGGTCAGCACCACCTCGTTATAGCCCTCGGCGGCCAGGCGGCGGACCTGGTCGACCACCTCGCCGGCCGGGGCCGAGCGCGAATTGCCGCGGCCGAACGGGAT
>JAQGIN010000219.1 GCA_028291125.1 Caulobacter sp. | reverse complement strand
AGCCTAGTGCGTCCAGGGCTGCCGGCGGCCGGCCGCGAAGTTGTCGGCATAGGCCTTGAGGATGCGCTTGGGCGTCTTCGGCTCGAACAGCTGGAAGGCGATGCCGTGCTTCTGGGCGTAGGCGACCGCCTCGTCGCGGGTCTCGAAGGTCAGCCGCACCTGGCCGTTCATGTCACTGGACTGGGTCCAGCCCATCAGCGGATCGGATCTGCGGGCCGAGGCCGGCTCGAACTCCAGCAGCCAGTCCTTGGTCTTGGCCTTGCCGGACTGCATGGCGGTCTTGGCGGGGCGATAGATGCGCGCCAGCATGAATCTCTCCAACGGGTCGTCCCGGCGTCGGCGGCGAGCCGAGTCAAACCGCCGTCGACAGGATCAAGGCCTTAAGCGACCGGGGCGCAACTCGCAACGGCTATCGCCCGCCGAAGCCGCGGCCGCCCGCCTAGCTCAGCGCGTATTCGGGCTTGCCGTAGACGCCGATCAGGTCGACCGCGAAGCTCGCCCCGTCGGCCAGATCGGTGAGGAAGGCGGTGTTGGCGTGGGCGTAGAGGCCGAGATCGGCCTTCTCGGCCTCGGCCAGCAGCCAGCCGACCATCGCCGCCTTGGTCCCGACGCCGTTGGGCCCATCCAGGCCATAGGCGGCGAAATAGTCGGCCCGGGTGATGGCGTGGCCGCCGACGACGCCGAGGCTGGCGTCCAGCAGGTCGTGCGCCTTCTGGTCGGTGGGGGCCGAGCCGAAGATCGCCGCATAGGCCTGCTTGGTGGCGGTGAGGAGATCGACCGCGCCGTACTGGGCGGCGAACGCGGCCTTGCCCTCGCCTTCCTTGCCCAGATTGACCGCGAAATTGATGTAGCGGTTCTCCAGGTTGAAGCTCTGGTAATAGGCCGAATTGATGTTGTTGGGGTTGGCGCTGAACGGCGAGACCAGATAGTCGATCCCCGCCAGGGTCGGGATCTTGCCGGTGAAGAACTGGTAGGTCAGGGTCGCCACCGAGGTCGTTGCGTCGGCCGCCTGGACGATGTCGGCCAGCGAGCTCGTCGGGCTCAGGGCGGCCGCGGCCGCCGACGAGCGCAGGATGTTGTTGGCCGCCAGGGTCAGGGCCGGGTTGGCGCTGGGCGTCGATCCCAACGCCCAGGCCCGGATGTAGTCGATCTTGAACTCCGCCGACAGGTCGGGGTCCTTGATCGTCCCCGCCCAGCCGCCCAGCGCCAGGTTGGCGATCATGTACATCGGCTTGTTCATGTCGCTGGGCGTGGCGGTGTGGAACACCTCCACCCCGTCGATGTACCAAACCAGGTCGCTGGCGGTCCAAAGCACGCCGTAGGTGTGCATGCCGTCGGCGGTGTCGGGCACGTAGTTGGCCTGGCCGCTCTGGGTGTGGCCGCCGACGCTGGAGTGCTCGGTGGTCCAGGCCACGCGCGCGTCGCCGCCCAGGGTCTCCATGACGTCGAGCTCCGGCGGCCACGAACCGTCGGCCGGCACCAGCCAGAAGGCCGGCCAGGTCCCCGCCACCTCGGGCACGTCGGCCCGCATCTCGAAAAAGCCGTAGGTCTGGGAGAAGCTGGCCTTGGTCGAGATCATGCCGGAGGTGTAGCCGTAGCCGAAGATCTCGGGATTGCTCGACGCCTTGGCCCAGATCGACAGCGTGCCGTCGGCGTTGGTCACGAACGGGCTCTCGGCGAAGTCGCCGGCATGGTCGCGGAAATAGGGCGAGGTGTAGATCTGCTTCTCGCCGTTGCTGACCAGGGTGTAGCTGCCGGCCCCGTTCTGCCCCTGATAGCCGTAGTCGGCGCGCCAGACGCCGGTCGGCGCGTGCGCCGCGTCCCACAGCGACAGCGGGCCCGAGAACTCCTCGGCGAAGGTCAGGGCGCCCTTGGCCGCGACCGGCGCCTCGAGCTGGAAATTGGCGGCCGACAACTGGCCGACGGCAAGGTTGCGGAACATCAGGCCATCGCCGCCGCCCAGGTCCAGCTTCACATCGGCCCCGACCTGGGTCAGGTGGGCCTGGACCTGGTCGAAGGCGCTGAAGCCGGCCGTCAGCCGCACCTTGTCGTCGATGGCGAAGTCCTGGATGATGTCGTTGCCCTGGCCCTTGACGACGATGAAGGTGTCCGCCCCCGCGCCGCCGAACAGCACGTCCTGGCCTTGGCCGCCATAGAGTTGCTGCACGCCCGCCGCGCCCTTGATCACGTTGTCCAGCGCGTTGCCCGCCCCATAGAGGCCGTCGTTGTAGATCTGCAGGTTCTCGACATTGGCGTAATGGGTTAGGTCCAGATTTTGCCACCCGATGACGGTGTCGACCCCGCCGCCGGCCAGTTCGACGATCTGGATCCCGGTCGCCTGCAGGTAATAGCTGTCGTCACCGCCGCCGCCGACCAGACGATCACCGGCGCCGCCCCAGAACGCCTCGGCGATCGAGGTCCCGGTGAAGGTCTCGGCCGCCGCCGCGCTGTACAGGCTGGTGGTGGCCGTGGCGCTGACGGGCGCGACGGTCCCATCGTATTTGAGATAAGCCATTATAAATCCCGGGATGATCCGCGCAGACGAGAGATCCCGGAGAGATCTAAAGTATCATTTAAGAAAAGCGGCGCGGCGCCCTGACGCAGCGACGGAATAGCGCATTCTTCCTTGGCCGGCGCCATTGAGAAGCAACTGACGTCGCGCTTTCTCGAAAACGGACCAAGCCCGCCACTCGCCCTGAACTCTGGCAAGCTTCACCGTAGGAAAGCCGTCGACATACCCATCCAAGTATATCCGCGCCGCGAGGCGCCAGACCCCGTGCATGCCGGCGGCGGCGCGGGCGCCGCCGGGGCGAGCGGTGGTCCTGATATTCGACGGGGACGGTCACGCGCCTAGCCGGCGCTTTTGGACGTCCGATGGTCGGAGCGGCAGGATTCGAACCTGCGACCCTCTGGTCCCAAACCAGATGCGCTACCAGGCTGCGCTACGCTCCGAGATCTCGGCAGGGGCG
>JAQGIN010000208.1 GCA_028291125.1 Caulobacter sp. | reverse complement strand
CCTTCAACTGATGGTCCGCGCCCTCCTCCTCGCCGGCGCCGCGACGCTGGCCCTCGCTGGATCGGTCAACGCCGAGACCATCGCCATCGTCAACGCCCGGCTCGAGCCGATCAGCGGCCCGGCCATTGCCTCCGGCACCCTGGTGCTGAAGGACGGCAAGATCGCCGCCCTCGGCGCGGGCCTGGCCGCCCCGGCCGGGGCGCGGGTGATCGACGCCAAGGGCGGGGTGGTCACCCCCGGCCTGATCGCCCCCTCGACCAACCTCACCGCCTCGGAAGTCAGCGGCGTGCGCGAAACCCGCGACGACGGCACCGGCAACGCCTTGTCGGCCGGGTTCGACATTTCCTACGCCATCAACCCCGCCTCGCCGATGATCGGCCTGGCTCGCGACGGCGGCGTCACCGACGTGGCCGTGACCCCGGTGCTCTCGGGCATGGGCGGCGGCTCGGGCGAGCACGCCGACGACGGCATCGTCGAAGAAATGACGGCCGGCAAGGCCGGCGACGGCGACCCGGCCCTGTTCGCCGGCCAGGCGGCCTTCGTGCGGCTGAAATCCGGCGATCTCGATCCGGTCCAGAAGACCCGCATCGCCGTGGCCGTCGACCTCGGCGAGGCCGGGGCCCGGGCCGTCGGCGGCTCGCGCGGCGCGGCCCTGATCCTGGTCAAGGCCGCCCTGGAGGACGCCCGCGCCTATGCGTCCCGCCGGACCGCCTTCGAGAACGGCGCCACCCGCGACTTTGGCCTCTCGCGCCTCGACCTCGAAGCCCTGGTGCCGGTGGTGCAGGGGCGTACGCCGCTGCTGGTCCGCGTCCACCGCGCCGCCGACATCCGCCAGGTGCTGAAACTGGCGGCCGAGGAGAAGATCAAGATCGTCCTCGAAGGCGTCGAGGAAGGCTGGCTGGTGGCCGGCGAGCTGGCCCGGGCCGGCGTGCCGGTGATCGTGGACACCCAGGCCGACCTGCCGGACTCGTTCGAGGCCCTGGGCTCGCGGCTCGACAACGCCGCCCGGCTGAACGCCGCCGGGGTGGTGGTGGCGATCAACGGCTCGCGCGACTTCAACAACCTGCGCCAGCAGCGGCTGAACGCCGGCCTGGCGGTGGCCAACGGCCTGCCCTACCCCGCCGCCCTGGCCGCCGTGACCCTGAACCCGGCCAGGATCTGGGGCCAGGCGAGCCTCGGTTCGCTCGAGGTCGGCAAGGCCGCCGACGTGGTGCTGTGGACCGGCGACCCGCTGGAGACCACCAGTTGGCCGGCGGCGGTGTTCATCGGCGGCGTCGAGCAGCCCAAGGACTCCCGCCAGGACCAGCTGCGCGATCGCTACGCCGGGCCCGAGACGGGGTATCCAGCGGCGTATCGTTAGGATGGATGGAAGGGGACAGGCACTCACCCCACGGCTCCAGCCAAGCCTGGCGAGGCCTTCGCGGTGAGTGCCTGTCCCCCGTTATCTATCCCTAGAACGGCGCCAGCAGCGTGGTGAAGAACGTCACCGTCGCCGCCGCCAGGGCCTTGGAGACGAAGGCCAGCAGCGCCACGCTGGCCACCGCGGTCAGCCAGCCGATCAGGGTGGCCAGGCCGTCGCGCTCGACGATGCCCAGGCCCAGCACGGCGATGGCCAGCGACGGCAGCATGTTGCCGAACGGGATCGGCAGGAAGACGATCACCGCCAGCACCAGGGCCACCGCCCCGATCAGCCGCTCGGCCAGCGGGGCCAGGGCCCAGGTCATCCGCGGCTTGAGGCGCTTCTCCAGCTCGCGCAGATAGGGCAGCACCTTGTCGGCGATGGCGATGAAGTCGCGGTGGCGGATCGACCGTTGGGAGACGATCCTCGGCAGCCACAGCCTTTGGCGGCCGACCATCAGCTGGGCGGTGATGAACACCAGCGGGGCCCCAAGCACCGCCGACAGCCCCGGCGGCATCGGCAGGATCAGCGGCGCGGCGAACACCAGCATCAAGGCCCCGAACGCCCGCTCGCCGAAATGGTCGAGCAGGTCCTGCACGGTGATGGTCTCGCGATCGTAGAGCGAGAAGTCGGCGAGCAGGTCGGAGACCTGGACGGGGCGCGGGTGGGTCATCGGGCGGCAAGCTTCGCTACGGAACTGCGCTAGCCCCTAAGGCCTGGAGCCGTCTCGCGCCAGTGAATTGCCCGACAGGTTGGCCCCCGCTAGGAAAGGACTTCGCCGCCGCGTCGGTTGGCGTCATACCGCTCCGTTCCCGAATCGTTCATAGCTGTGCCCATGTCCAAGGCCGTTCCCCAAGCCTCCCTGTTCGACGACGCCCTGGCGCCGCCTCCCGCCTCGCCGCTGCCGGCTCGCGAGCCGCATCCCGAGCCGCCGCCCGCCGGCAAGGCCGCGGCGGCCGCCGCGCAAGGCGGCTATACGGCGTCCGACATCGAGGTGCTGGAAGGCCTGGAGCCGGTGCGCAAGCGCCCGGGCATGTACATCGGCGGCACCGATGAGCGCTCGCTGCACCACCTGTTCGCCGAGGTGCTCGACAACTCGATGGACGAGGCCGTGGCCGGCTTCGCCAAGACCATCGAGGTCAATCTCGACGCCGACGGCTATCTGAGCGTCAAGGACGACGGCCGCGGCATGCCGGTCGACGCCCACCCGAAATATCCGGGCAAGAGCGCCCTGGAAGTGATCATGACCGTGCTGCACGCCGGCGGGAAGTTCTCGGGCAAGGCCTATGAGACCTCCGGCGGCCTGCACGGCGTGGGGGCCAGCGTCGTCAACGCCCTGTCCGAACGGGTCGAGGTCACCGTCTGGCGCGACGGCTTCGAGCACCTGCAGGTGTTCTCGCGCGGCAAGCCGCTGGGTCCGGTGGAGAAGATCGGCCCCAGCAAGAAGCGCGGCACCGCCGTGCGCTTCATCCCCGACGAGCAGATCTTCGGCGAGGGCGTGGCCTTCAAGCCGGCCCGCCTGTACCGCATGGCCCGCTCCAAGGCCTATCTGTTCCGCGGCGTGCAGATTAAATGGAGCTGCGCCGCCGAGCGCATCCACGACCAGACCCCGGCCGAGGCGACTTTCCACTTCCCCAACGGCCTGGCCGACTTTTTGGCGGAGCGCACCAAGGGCCTGGAGACCGTCACCCCCGACAGCTTCTCGGGCCGCATCGAGCGCCAGGGCGAGGCCGGGGCGGTGGAATGGGCGATCGCCTGGACGCCACGCGGCTTCGGCGAGGCCGACGGCTTCATGCAGTCCTACTGCAACACCGTGCCCACGCCGGAGGGCGGCACCCACGAGAGCGGCCTGCGCGCCGCCCTGACCCGCGGCCTCAAGGCCTATGCCGAGCTGAAGGGCGAGAAGCGGGCCGGGATCATCACCGCCGACGACGTCATCGCCCAGGCCGGCTCCTTGATCTCGGTGTTCATCAAGAACCCGGAATTCCAGGGTCAGACCAAGGAGAAGCTGTCCTCCACCGAGGCCCAGCGCTTCGTGGAGACCGCGCTGCGCGACCCGTTCGACCATTGGCTGACCGGCAGCCCCAAGGCCGCCCAGGCCCTGCTGGAGTTCGTCATCGAGCGGGCCGAGGAGCGCCTCAAGCGCCGCAAGGACAAGGAAGTCCAGCGCGCCAGCGCCACCCGCAAGCTGCGCCTGCCCGGCAAGCTGGCCGACTGCGCCGGCGGCGCCGTCGACGGGGCCGAGCTGTTCATCGTCGAAGGCGACAGCGCCGGCGGCAGCGCCAAGCAGGCCCGCAACCGCAAGAACCAGGCGATTCTGCCGCTGCGCGGCAAGATCCTCAACGTCGCCTCGGCCACCGGCGAGAAGATGACCGCCAACAAGGAGCTGTCGGACCTGATGCTGGCGCTCGGCGCCCAGGGCGGCAATCGCTATCGCGAGGAAGATCTGCGCTACGAGCGGATCATCATCATGACCGACGCCGACGTCGACGGCGCCCACATCGCCAGCCTGCTGATCACCTTCTTCTACCGCACCATGCCCGAGCTGATCCGCGGCGGGCACCTCTATCTGGCCCTGCCGCCGCTCTACCGCATCAGCCATGGCGGCAAGACCGAATACGCCCGCGACGACGCCCACAAGAACGAGCTGCTGGCCACCACCTTCAAGAACAAGAAGCCGGAGATCGGCCGCTTCAAGGGCCTGGGCGAGATGATGGCCGCGCAGCTGAAGGAGACCACCATGGACCCGGCGGTGCGCACCCTGGCTCAGATCACCCTGCCGCGCAGCGAAGAGGCGGTCGAAGCCCTGGTCGAGACTCTGATGGGCCGCAAGCCCGAGCTGCGCTTTCGCTTCATCCAGGAAAACGCCGAGTTCGCGGTCGACGACCTCGACGTCTAGGGGCCTCGAATCGCGTCCAATCGGGACGATTCGGCCCTCGCCGCCGCTGAGCGAGCGAATAATCGCGCCTGTTCTGAAATTTCACAGCCCAGGCCGAAACCAGGCCAAGCCTCCAAATCAATTCAGCTTTTCGCCGCGATAATTCGGTGTTCGCTGGGTTTTTGACCAATTTGTCGACCGAATTTCCTTTGTCGGCGGGTTTTTTGGGCAGAAAATAGATTTCGAGGCGGCGCCCCGAGACGCCGCCGCAACTAGGGAAGTCGCCCGTGAACATCCTGATCGCATCGACCGCCGCTCTGATGGTTCTGAGTGGGGCCACCTTCGCCACCGCCGCCGAGGCGCCCAGCGCCGACACCACCCGCATCGCCGTCCACACCGGCAAGCTCGATCTGGCCAATCCGCGCGACGCCAAGGTGGCGATGGCGCGCATCGACACCGCGGCCATGGAGGCCTGCGGCGCCCAGCGCGGCAGCTTCACCGAAGTGAAGCGCGCCGTCGCCGCCTCGGCCTGTCACCGCGACGCGGTGGCCAACGCCGTCGCCCAGCTGAAGTCGTCGCAGGCGTCGCTGGTTCGGATCGACAACCGCAACCATTAGTTCTGTCCTCGAAGGACGCTCTTTGCATCCTTCGAGGCTCGGCCTCGCCTCGCACCTCGGGGTGAGACCGCTGTACTGCATTCCTCATCCCGAGGCGCCGCGAAGCGGCCTCGAAGGACGCACCGCCCGCCTGACGCGGTCGGCGCTGGGCGAATAGACGGGACCGCGTCATGGCGCCTGTCCCCTTTCGTCCATCCATTTTCCCCGCCCCCTTGCTTTTCGCCCGCGGATCAGGCTCTTACACCGCCCACGAGACCCCTATTCGTCGGCCCGCTCTGGGCGTGGCGACGCCAAGGGGCTAATTTCAAAGATATTCGACCAAAAACGGGTCCGATGTGGGGGTCCAATTTGGTCATGGCGCGGGCCGCGTACACGCGTTCGCCCGCTGGACTGAACAGGACTTCGATGCCGTTTCCCGCCACCCATCCCGCGCTCGCGCGGGCCCTCGCTGCTCAAGGTTATCTTGAGCCCACCCCCGTCCAAGCCGCCGTGCTGGAAGCCGACGCCGAAGGCCGTGACCTGCTGGTCTCGGCCCAGACCGGCTCGGGCAAGACCGTCGCTTTTGGTCTGGCCGCCGCCACCACCCTGCTGGGCGACGCCGAGTTCCTGCCCAAGGCCGGCGCGCCGATGTGCCTGGTGATCGCCCCGACCCGTGAACTGGCCATCCAGGTCAATCGCGAGCTGACCTGGCTCTATGCCGAGGCCAAGGCCCAGGTGGTCAATTGCGTCGGCGGCATGGACGCCCGCCGCGAGCAGCGGGCCCTGAACTTCGGGGCCCATATCGTCGTCGGCACCCCGGGCCGTCTGCGCGACCATATCGAGCGCGGACACCTGGACCTGTCGCAGCTGAAGGTCGCCGTGCTCGACGAGGCCGACGAGATGCTCGACATGGGCTTCCGCGAGGACCTCGAATTCATCCTCGACGCCGCCCCGGCCGACCGCCGCACCCTGCTGTTCTCGGCCACCCTGGCGCGCGAGATCGTGCAGTTGGCCAAGAGCTACCAGAACGACGCCGTGCGCATCGACACCGTCGGCCGCAACGAGCCGCACCGCGACATCGAATACCGCGCCGTCCGCGTCGCCCCCAACGAGGTCGAGCACGCGGTCGTCAACCTGCTGCGCTTCTTCGAAAGCCCCGGGGCCCTGGTGTTCTGCAACACCCGCGAAAGCGTCCGCGCCCTGCACGCCAAGCTGCGCGAGCGCGGCTTCGCCGTGGTCGGGCTGTCGGGCGAGCTGAGCCAACGGGAACGGGCCGACGCCCTGCAGGCGCTGCGCGACGGCCACGCCCGCGTCTGCGTCGCCACCGACGTCGCCGCCCGCGGCCTCGACCTGCCCGACCTCGGCCTGGTCATTCACGCCGAACTGCCGGTCAACAAGGCGACGCTTCTCCACCGTTCGGGCCGCACCGGCCGGGCCGGCAAGAAGGGCGTCTCCGCCCTGGTCGTGCCCTACACCCGCCGCCGCAAGGCCGAGCAGCTGCTGATGGCCGCCGGCGTCGACGGCCTGTGGGGCGGCGCCCCGACCGCCGACGAGATCCGCCTGAAGGACACCGAGCGCCTGCTCGACGACCCGATCTTCAACGAGGCCCCGGCCGAGGAGGACATCGCCCTGGCCGCGGCCATGCTGGAAAAGCGCACCCCGACCGAGATCGCCGCCGCCCTGATCCGCACCCGCCGCGCCAAGCTGCCGTCTCCAGAAGAAATCTATGACGATCCGCGCCACGGCGCCGATCCGGGCCCGCGGGTTCGCCCCGAGCGCGGCGCCGACCGCGACACCTTCGGCTCCAGCGACCGCGATTTCGGCGAGCGCCCCGAGCGCGAGCCGCGCGCCGACATGAGCAATTCGGCCTGGTTCCGCCTCAACACCGGCCGCCGCAACAACGCCGACCCCAAGTGGCTGATCCCGCTGATCTGCCGCCTGGGCCACATCACCAAGAAGGACATCGGCTCGATCCGGATCTTCGACTACGACACCAAGTTCGAGATTTCGGCCGAGGCCGAGGTGAAGTTCGGGGCCGCCGTGCAGAACACCGTGCGCGACGACGTCACCATCACCCCGACCACCGCCCCGGCCGCCCGCGACGCCAGCCCGCGCCCGCCGCGCGGCGAGGACGGTCCGAAACGCGAGTACACGCCGCGTCCGCCGCGTGACGACGTCCGTCCGGCCCCGCGCGACACCGGTCCGCGCGATCAGGGCCCGCGCCCCTCGGCCTATGACGCCGACGGGGTCAGCAACGCCAAGCCCTACGCCCGCAACGAAGAGCCCAAGCGCGACTACAAGCCGCGCGACCGCGACGAGGCCCCCAAGCGCGACTTCGCGCCGAAGCGGGAGTTCACGCCGCGGCCGCCGCGCGACGACGCCAAGCCGTACGTGCGTCCGGCTCAGCGCCGTGACGACACGGCCGGTCCCAAACGCGACTTCTCGCCGAAGCGGGACTTCGCGCCCCGTCCGCCGCGCGACGACGCCAAGCCCTATGTCCGACCGGCCCAGCGCCGCGACGACGCCGGCCCCAAGCCCTATTCGCCGCACGACCAGGCCTCGGCCCCGGCCAAGGTCCGCTCGCGCGCCGAGACCCGTCCGGGCCGTGAGAGCGTGCCCTATGAGGCCGCCGCCGGCGGTCCGGTCAAGCCGTTCCAGGCCCGCCCGCGCAGCGAGGGTCCCCCGGCCGGCAAGCCGCCGTTCAAGGGCCCCAAGCCCTTCAAGGCCAAGCCCGACTTCAAGGCCGGCAAGACCGACGGCAAGGCCTTCAAGGGTCCCAAGCCGTTCAAGAAGAAGTAGCGCTCTGAACCCTTCCCCCTTGATGGGGGAAGGTGGCCGCGACGCGGTCGGATGGGGGTGACGCAGCGGTTCAGCCAGGCTCCGGCCTGACTGAGGCCAGCTCAGCAGTCACCCCCATCCCCATCCCTTCCCCCATCAAGGGGGAAGGGATTAGACCGCCTGCCCCGCGCTCCAGCCGCTGGCCCAGGCCCACTGGAAATTATACCCGCCCAGCCAGCCGGTGACGTCGACCACCTCGCCGATGAAATAGAGGCCGGGGACGGCCTTGGCCTCCATTGTCCGCGACTCCAGGGCGTGGGTGTCGACCCCGCCCAGGGTGACCTCGGCGGTGCGATAGCCCTCCGAGCCGACCGGCTTGAAGGTCCAGGCCTTGACCGCCGCCGCCACCGACCGCAGCACGGCGTCGGGATAGTCGGCCAGATTGCCAGCCATGCCCTGGTCCTCGGCGATCATCTGGGCCAGACGCTTGGGCAGCCATTGCGCCAAGACGGTGGACAGCGCCTGGCGGCCGTTGGCGGCGCGGGCGGCCTTCAGCAGGGCCAGGACGTCGGCGTCCGGGGCCATGTCGACGACGATCTCGCCGCCCTCGCGCCAGAACGACGAGATCTGCAGGATGGCGGG
>JAQGIN010000123.1 GCA_028291125.1 Caulobacter sp. | reverse complement strand
ATCTCCTTGCCGGCGAACTTGTGGAAATAGCCGACCTGGCCGAACATCGGCCCAATCGCCGCCATCTGGAAGAACACCCACGCCAGCGTCTCGTAGCGGGCGGCGGGATCGGTCGGCAGCAGCTTGCCGGTCTTCTCGGCCAGATAGACCAGGATGGCGCCGGATTCGAACAGGCCCAGCGGTTCGCCGCCCGGGCCGTCGGGGTCGATGATGGCCGGGATCTTGCCGTTGGGGTTCAGCGACAGGAATTCCGGCGTCCAGGTCTCGTTCTTGCCGATGTCGATGGTGTGCGGCTCGTACGGCAGGCCGATTTCCTCCAGCATGATCGAGACCTTGACCCCGTTGGGGGTCGGCAACGAATAGAGCTGCAGGCGGTCGGGGTGCTTGGCGGGCCAGCGACGACTGATCGGAAAGGCGGAGAGATCGGACATTTGAACTCCTGCGGGGTCAGCCCGGCATATGGGTTGGGCGTCCGTGGCGGGAAAGGGAACCGTCACAATAAAGCAGGCGTTGAGTGGGCTTGGCATAGACACCCTGGACGACGCCCGGTATGCCGGCTCCGAAAGGCGGGTGACCGCCGCAGGCGCTGATTGTCGTCAAACGGAGATCGGCCCCATGGCGAGAGCCCCCAGCTATTCCTTCGAGCGCCAAGAGCGCGATCGCATCAAGGCCGCCAAGGTCGCCGAGAAGGCCGAGGCCAAGCGCATCCAGCGCGCCCGCGACAAGGCCGCCGCCGAAGGCCAGGCCGATCCCTCGACCTCGTCCGACGATCAATAACCACCATGGTCACGGCGACGAACTTCAACCACGAATCCGTGGCGCTCGACGGCGAGTCCTTCGACGGCTGCGAATTTCGCGACTGCCGGCTGGTCTATAGCGGCGGCGAGCCGCCCAGCTTCGTCAACTGCCGCTTCGACGCCTGCGACTGGCGGTTCGAGGACGCGGCGGCCAACACCCTGGCCCATCTGAAGACGGTGTGGAGCGTCGGCGGCAAGGCGGCCGTCCAAGCGATGATCAAGGACATCACCGGCCGTTAGGCCATTTAGGTGTTGGCCTGATGCTCGATGGCGCCGTCGGTGACCTCGGCGCGCGAGAACACCTCCTCCTGGCCGTCCTGCAGCAACTGGCTGGCGAGGTCGAGCTCGTGGTCGGCGATGGTCGCGGCCTTGCGCAGGGCCTCGGCCTCGGTCTCGGCCTCGATCACCACATTGAGGATCGGCTTGGCGTCGGCCGCCGTTCCCAGCCGAACCTCGACCCGCCATTGGGTGGACATGCAAACCTCCGTCGCCGCGATCGCCAGGACCGAACCGATGGTGGGCCTTCTGCGTCGCCGAAGAAAGCCCTGGCGCGCGGTTTGATCCCGCCGTCCCTTCAGCCCATCGCGCCGCGCACCGCCGCCGCCAGCAGGCGCTGCCGCAGGCCCTTCGGTCGATCAAGCCCCAGGCGCGCCAGGGCCGGACCGGCGCCGGGCGGGGTCTTGGCCAAGCCCTTCCACACCAGGCCCGCCAGCGCCACGGGCGAGGCCTGGGCCGTTCGCAGCCGGCCCAGGGCCGGCAGCAAGGCCAGCTCGCCGGCGTCGAAGTCCGAGCCGAACGGCAACGGTGGCGCGAGATCGGCGGCCTTGACCGGCGCCAGGGCCTGGGCGATCCGCTCGGGTGTGTTGTCGCGACGGGCCGGCGGGATCGCGTAGTCCGCCTCGATCTTGCCGGCGGCCTTGGCGGCCTTCAGCAGCGCGGGCTGGAAGCGGGAGTCGGCGATGGCCAGCAGGGCGGCGATGACGTCGCGGTCGGTCCGCCCCCGCAGGTCGGCGACGCCGTATTCGGTGATGACGACATCGCGCAGGTGGCGGGGGATGGTCTCGTGGCCATAGGACCACAGGATGTTGGACCGGGCCTTGGCGCCCTGGCCGCGCACGGCGTCCAGGGTGATGATCGAGCGGGCGTCGTCCAGCGCGAAGGCCTGGGCGACGAAATTGTACTGGCCGCCGACCCCGCTGACCACGCGGCCGTCCTCCAGGCCGTCGGAGACCACCGCGCCCAGCAGGGTGACCATCATCGCGGTATTGATGAACCGGCCGCCGCGACGGGCGGTCCGCTTGGTCTCTTCGTCGCCATAGAGCTCGTTGATGAACGAGATCGCCTTCATCTGGAACTTGGCCCGCTCGGCTGGCGGCATGTCGCGCAGCGCCGCGTAGAACGCCTTGGGCCCCAGGAAGAAGCCGCCGTGCAGCACGGCGCCGTCGACCTCGCGCTTCAGCACGCCGGCCCGATAGAGGTCGAGCAGGCAGTCGACGAACATTTCGGTGCAGGCGTAGAGGCCGACCTCGAAGGGCTCGGTGTGGCGCGGCGTCTGATCCGGCGATAGCCGCTGCAAGGTCGCCTTGAAGGCGTTCGGCTGGCGGTGGCGGACGATCAGGCCCTGGGCCACCGCGTCGCTGATCGAGCCGATGCCCATCTGCAGCGTGCCGCTGTCGGGGATCAGGGCGGCGGCGTGGAAGCCGATGGCGTAGTGGGCGTCGGTGATCGGCTCCTTGGGCGGGGCGAACAGCGGGAAGGCCGTGGCCTCGCCGTCCAGCACATGGCCGAAGGCGGACGCCGGCAGATCGCCGTCGCCGGGCATGAATGGCAGCTCGCCATTGACCTGGCCGACCAGCAGGAAGTCGGCGCGGCCGGCCTGGCGGGCGGTCAACAGGTCCAGGGTGATGTCGGTGTTGCAGCTGAGGCTGAGGCGCGCGCCGTCCGGCGTCTGGGCCACCAGCTGCGCCACCACATTGACCCCGCGGTCGAGCAGGTAGCGGGCGGCGTGGGTGTAGTTGGCCGAAATGTAGCTGCGCTGGGCGCTGGGGACGTTCAGCCTAGTGCCGGCCTGGAAGAAGAACTCGTCGACCCGGATATTGGCCGGCAGGGCGTCGGCCCGCTGCACGGCGGCGTAGGCCAGGGGCGGATAGCCGCCCATCAGCCGGTCGATCAGCGGCCCCAGGAACCGGGCCTCGAGATCGGACTTCGGACGCGGCGGCTCCAGGGTCAGGGCCGAGAAGATGTGCAGATGCACCGACGGGTCGGCCATGGCCCGGGCGAACAGGGCGTTGGCGACGTGGTTGGCCTTGCCCAGGCCCAGCGGCAGCCCCAGCACGACCCGCGGCCCGACCTGGTCGAGGATCGCCTGGGCCAGGGCGGCGGGGTCGGTGAAGCGCCCGGGCGCTCCGCCGGTCATGAGCCCAGGGCGTCCCACCCGGCGTCGGGCTTGAACCGCTCGCCGTGCGCCTTGGCCAGCGCTTCCAGCCGCCGCTTCACGTCGGCGACCCCGCGCTGGCGGGCATAGTGCAACGGGCCGCCGCGGAACGGAGCGAATCCGGCCCCGAAGATCATCGCCCCGTCGATCACGTCCGCGTCCTCCGACACGCCCTCGCGCAGCAGGGTGGCGCAGACATTGAGCATCGGCAAGATCAGGCGGTCGGCGAGGTCGGGATCGGCCTGGGCCGCCACCGGGGTCTTCACCGGCTGGCCGGCCTTCCAGACATAGAGGCCCTGGCCGGTCTTCTTGCCCAGCTGCTTGGCGGCGACCTTGTCGCGCAGCCATTGCGGGGCCTCAGGCATCGGCCAGTTCAGCTCGCGCCCCAGCATGTCGGCCACCGCCAGGCAGATGTCGAGCCCGACCTGGTCGGCCAGCTCGATCGGCCCCACCGGCATGCCGAAGGCCTCGGCCGCCGCGTCGATGGTCTCCTTGGCATGGCCCTCGTCGAGCAGGGTCATGGCCTCGATCAGATAGGGGGTGAGGGCGCGGTTGACGATGAAGCCGGGCGCGCTCTTGGCCGGGGCGGGCAGGCGGTCGATGGCCCCGATGAAGGCGCGGGCGGCCTTCTCGACCTCGGGATCGAGTCGGTCGTGGCGCACCACCTCGACCAGCTGCATCCGCGACACCGGGTTGAAGAAGTGCAGGCCGACTAGGCGCTCGGGCCGGGCCAGGCCTTCGCGCAGGGTCTCCAGCGGGATCGACGAGGTGTTGGTGGCCAGGATCGCGCCGGGCTTCATCAGCGGCGCGACCTTGGCGTAGAGGCCCTGTTTGAGCTCGATCTTCTCGGGCGCGGCCTCGATCACCAGGTCGGCGCGGCGGGCCCCGTCGCCCCTGAGGTCGGGGATCAGCCGGTCGAGGGCGTCGCGCACCTTCAGCCGGTCGTCGCGGCCGATCTTGCCGAAGAGCTCGACCGCCCGCTTGACGGCGCCGCCGATCGGCTCGGCCTTGACGTCGGTGAGGGTGACGGTCAGGCCGCTCCAGGCGCACCAAGCGGCGATGTCGCCGCCCATGGCGCCCGCGCCGATGACGTGGACATGCTTGACGGCCGACGGGCCGCTGGCCAGGCCCTTCATCATCTCGCGCAGGAAGAACACCCGGATCAGGTTCTGGGCGGTGCCCGTGACCATCAGCCGGGCGAACGAGCCGATCTCGGCGGTCTTCATGATCTCGAAATTGCCGCCGTGCGCCTCCCAGAGGTCGATCAGGGCGTAGGGGGCCGGATAGTGGGCCTTGGGCGCTTCCTTCTCGGCCTCGGCGCGCATGCGGTTGGCGGCGAAGCGGCGGGCGGGGCCGGATTCCTTGAGGCGGTCCATCAGCGACGGGCGGTCAGCGGCCAGGCGTCCCGCCACCGCCGCCTGCACGGCGGCCTTCACATGGCGCTCGGGCACGACGGTGTCGACCAGGCCCAGGGCCTTGGCCTTCCTGGCGGTGACCGTCTTGCCGGTGAGCATCAGGCTCATCGCCTGCAGCGGATCGATCAGCCGGGTGAAGCGGGCCGTGCCGCCCAGGCCCGGATGCAGACCCAGCTGCACCTCGGGAAAGCCGAACCGCGCGCCGTCGACGGCGATGCGAGTGTGGCAGGCCAGGGCGATCTCCAGCCCGCCGCCCAAGGCGTAGCCATGGACCACGGCGATGGTCGGGATGGTCAGGGCTTCCAGCCGGTCGACGATGGCGTGGGCGCGGGCCATGCGCTGCTCGACGACACCGACGTCGTCGGCCCCGCGGAACGCGTTGACGTCGGCCCCGGCGATGAAGCCGGCCGGCTTGGCCGAGCGGATCACCAGGCCCTTGGGCCGGTCCTCGTCGAGGCGGTCGAGGACCTGGTCCAGCTCGGCCAGGACGTCTTCCGACAGGGTGTTGGCGCTGGATCCGGCCTTGTCGAGGATCGCCCAGGCGACATTGTCGGCGTCGCGGGTCAGGCGCCAGTGCTGGAACGGCTGGTCGGGGGCGGGCTTGGGGCCCAGTTCGATATCGCGAGGGGCGAGCAGGGCGAGGGCGGCGTCTTGCATGGCTTGTTCCTCAGACCGTCTCGATCAGCATGGCGCCGCCCTGGCCGCCGCCGATGCACTCGGT